>JAUWBQ010000187.1 GCA_030601645.1 Candidatus Bathyarchaeota archaeon
AAGATCGACCGGTCTCCAAAGATTTGATCAAGGAAGTGATCAAAGCCGGGACGTGGGCACCATCTGCCAAGCACGGGCAGCAGTGGCGGTTCACGGTCCTTATGGAAGGCGCCAAGAAGGGGCTCACGGATTTTTTCCGTAGTGAGCTGGAGGTGTTGCGGAAGAGGATCGGAGAGGAGGACATGGGGTCATCCCTCTGGTCTTGCGGCGTAATGGAGCAGGCCCCGGTCCTCGTGATGGTCTGGAACGCCGGGGAGAACGAATGGGATTCTGAGGTCCACAGCGTGGCGGCCGCGATACAGAACATGCTGCTCAAGGCCTACGGTCTCGGGCTCGGCTCCCTCTGGATAGCCGATATATACTACGCCATCGAGCCCCTGACGGAGTATCTGGGGAAACCCTGGAAGCTGATGGCGGCGGTCACGCTGGGCTGGCCCGCTGAGGACCCAGAGGCACCTCCACGGAAAACGGTCGAAGAGGTCGCCGAGTTCAGGAGCTGATAGTGATCTCGCCAGAATCATCTAGACATGCAGTAGGGAGCAATTATTTTAGTGGAGGTTCCTCATTCTCTATCGAATCGCTATGACAACGGCAGGTGAAGTGAAGTTTATTGGGGAGGTCGAGTCTACGGGAGAGCCTTCGACCATCAAGATCTACCCTGATTTCTGCCCCGGTCTCCTCGGCGTTGACAGGTACTCACACCTTATTGTGCTCTACTGGCTCCACCTCAGGGACAACGACGAGCACAGGGGCGTCCTCCAGGTCACTCCGCCGAGGCACAGGGGCGCCCCGCTGACGGGTGTCTTCGCCTGCAGGAGCCCCTCCAGGCCGAACCCTATCGGGCTCACGGTCGTGGAGCTGATAAAAAGAAGCGGGTGCAACTTGACAGTCAAAGGATTGGACGCCTTAGAGGGATCACCCATCATCGACCTGAAGCCTTACAATCCACGCGGAGACTCGGTACCAGAAGCACGCACACCAGAATACTCTAATCGGGGTCCCCCTTCCTAGCAGGATGAGAGTAGTCTTTCAGGGATGAACGGCCCAGAATGTAAAACAATATTAATCATCTCTGCAATATTGATTCGAGGTTTTAGATTTGGTCAAGACCACTGTGTCTCTCATAAAGGCGGATGTCGGAAGCCTGGCTGGTCACACCGTCGTCCCCGAGCCCCTGTTCAAGATCGCTAGGGAGAAGATGGCTGAGGCGAAGGAGACGGGGATCATCAACAGCTATCTGGTGTTCAACGCCGGCGACGACCTGGAGCTCCTCATGATCCACTCGAAGGGAGAGAACAACCCGGAGGTTCATGGTCTAGCTTGGGACACCTTCCTGAGCGCGGCGGAGAAGGCCAAGGCGCTGAAGCTCTACGCGGCGGGGCAGGACCTCCTCTCAGACGCGTTCAGCGGCAACGTCAAGGGGATGGGCCCGGGTGTCGCAGAGATGGAGTTCGAGGAGCGGCGCAGCGACCCAGTAGTGGTCTACGCCGCGGACAAGACGGAGCCCGCCGCCTACAATTACCTCCTCTACAAGATCTTCGCCGACCCCTTCAACACGGCGGGGCTGGTCATAGACCCCCGGATGGTGGACGGCTACAAGTTCGAGGTCTTCGACGCCTACGAGAGCAAGTCGGTGGTCCTGAAGACGCCCGAGGAGACCTACTCGCTCATCGCCCTCATCGGCACCACGGAGAGGTACATGATCTCCAGGATCTGGAGGGCCTCCGACGACGAGATCGCCGCCTCCGCCAGCACCACCAAGCTCGCCCTCATAGCCGGGAAGTACGTGGGCAAAGACGACCCGGTCTGCCTCGTCAGGGGCCAGAGCGGATTCCCGTCGGTAGGAGAGATCACGGCCCCATTCCTCCACACCTACCTGGTCGCCGGCTGGATGAGAGGGAGCCACTGGGGCCCCTTCATGCCCGTAGGCCTGAAGGACAGCATGTGCACCATCTTCGACGGCCCGCCCAGGATCGTGGCCCTCGGCATCCAGGTCTCAGACGGGAAGCTCGCCTCGGACGACGACGGCAACCCCCTATACGCCGACTTCTTCAAGGACCCGGCCTTCGACCTCGCGAGGAGGGAGGCACTGGACCTCGCCGCTCACCTCCGCCGGATGGGGGAGTTCGAGCCCGCGAGGCTCGGCCCTGGTGCGATGGAGTACACGACTCTCCCAGAGGTGCTGAAGAGCCTGGAGTCCAGGTTCAAAGACGTGTAGAAATCCATCTCCCACTATTCTCATCGTTTTTACAGCAATATTTTGGGGTCCATGAGGCGATGGCCCAATTAAACCTCGTTTAACACGTTTCAAAATCTTGTGATTCGTCTTTCAGACGATCAAGAGAGTAAGGGGGAGATGCCCCCACACCTTCAAGGCGGGTCGCCAGCGATCACGCTCTTGATCCCGGCGTGGGGGACTTGCACGGGTCCTTCATTCCCGTGGTTTGTACTATAAAATGTGGATAAAAGGAGTTTGTGGACCCTGAAACTATACTGAGAAATAACATCATCTTTTTAATAATAAAAAAGGAGAATGGGGGTTACTTTTTAAGCATCGGACCTACGAAGAATCCGACGACTAAGCCGATTATCAGAGCACCTACGGCGTACATCTGCCATGAGCTCGCAGAGCTCCTGGCCGCTGCTACATCTGCTTCCAGATCGGTGGCTGTACCCTCAAGGTCCGAGACTTCAGATTCAAGATCATCTACCTCAGCTTCCAGTGAAGACTTCTCAGTCTCTAGGGTGCTTACTTCACTCTGAAGAGCGGTCTTCTCACCCTCAAGTGTGCTGACCTGAGTGTCGAGACCCGATATCTCTGTTGAAAGCTTCGTCCTGATGGCGTAGTTGAGGATGTTCTCGAAAAGCTTGGCGCCCTCCTGCGTGTGGAGTATGCTGTAGCGTTCAACCTTACGGATCTCGGGCTTGTACATTGGGGTATAGTGGGCGAATGGTGAGTCTGCACCCGCGTACAGCACGTTGCCATTTGCGTATTTCTCCATTACAAGGAGGGGCATGAAGCCCTCCTCGCCGACATCGTGTAATTCAGGTATGGGTGGCTCGAAGTCGACTACGATTCCATCTGAGGATGTGGTCAAGACGATGTAGACGTCATCTATCTCTGTCTCCTCCAGCTTGTAGTAAGTGTCCCCTATGTATCCCACGATGAGACCGGGACCGTGGACCAGAGCACTTGTTACACCGTTAGCTAGGAAGTCGATTTCTGGGTCAATGTTCTCGGTGAGACCGAATACACGGTAGTCCGCTCCCTCTGCATTGGAGGTCGGGTCCGCAGCTTCAGCGCTCTCACCCCTGAGTATGCTACCCAAGTTTTCAAGCATGTCGTTCGCTGTCGGGATTCTGAGGTACTGGTCTGAGAAGTC
>JAUWBQ010000060.1 GCA_030601645.1 Candidatus Bathyarchaeota archaeon
TTTAGATGCTTGAGGAGATCATCCAGGGCTTCTATGCCCTTGTCTATGGATGGACCGTAGAGCTTGATGTAACTCTTCATGGTTTTAACCTACTATATTCCATGTCTCGCTTACATGATATTTAAATGACGCACTTTTTCAAATCTTCAGATTCTGAAACCTCTTCGCAATCGAAGAATGGTTCTTTGGAGGAGGAACTCATTCGACAAGGCTGTTCAGACACTGGTGCAACAGCAGCCTGATCCTGTCGAAGTGGGGGCTGATCCCGTCCAGTAGATATAGGCTTCTGATCCTATTCAGCCCCTGGATGCAGTGGTCCGAGACCACGTGGCCCTCCAGCCTGTTGATGTAGGTCATGAACTTGTCAAGCTCCTCCTCGTCCACGACGTCTCCCAGGTGATCCCCCATGCGCATGTCCCACAGTAGGAGGTAGGACTTGACGAATATCTCGTGGAGCTCCAGATCGAAGCCTCTGGTGGCTTCCTTTACGTATGCCAGCCTCTCCGCGTCCCTGTCGACGATGGAGATGATGGCGTAGCACTCCTCCTTTATGCCGTCCGCGAGCCTCTGGTTGACCGCCGCTGCGAGGCCGTTGGCGTCGTAGTTCAGGGGGGCGATGACGGCCAGCTCCTTCATCTCGTAGATGATCAGCCCGGCCTCGGTGAGGTTCCTCTTCATGGGGCCCCACTTCGGCTCGCCCTCCAGGTGGAACAGGATCTGGAACACGTGGTCGAGGAGCTCCAGCACCAGGGTCAACTGGTGGACGTGGGCCTCCCTAACCCGTCTCTGCTCGGCCAGGTCCCGCTGAAGCTCGACATTGCGCCTATCGATGTCGGCGTCGATGATCTCCTTGATGGCCTCGAGGGCCCCGTCCTCCTGGGAGAAGAAGACCTCCTCAGCCTCCTCACCATCTTTCTCGTAGATGACGGAGAGGCGTTTGAACTGCCTGTATGGGGGCTGGTTCGCTTCAAGGCTGGTGGATGTGGCTGCGGCGATGGGGAACTCTGTGATGGTCACCAGCCTCTTCCCTATGATCCCCTTCTCCTCCTGGAAGGCGACCTTCCCCTCGGCCACTTCGACGGCTCCGAAGGAGCCCCTGAGAAGTCTCCCCCTGGCTTTCGCCATCACTCTATCCTCCGGAGGGAGTCGCCCACCTCCTGGAGGGGTGTCTCCTTGAAGTGGCTCCTCAGGTAGAGCTTGAGGTACTCCCTGCCGAACTTCTCGGAGACGCCGAGGTCGCCCATGTGGACCTCTCCCTTGTTGTCCAAGATCCTGCCGATCTTCTTCTCAAGGATGCTGTAGTTGAGGAGGAGTTCCCGCCTCTCGTTGTAGTACTCGATGGTGTCCACCGCCTCGTCGATATAGCTGAGCACCCTGTAGAGGTGGCTGATGGTGTCGCTGATCTCCTCAGCCCCGTAGTTGTTGATGACATCGAGGGAGGCGTTCATCCGATCGATGAGGGTGAGATTCTTGTTCCACTCGTAGTCCTCCATCGGCATCAGGGTGTCGATGGTCCTCTCAAGGTCCCTGAGGTGGTCGTAGAGGATGCCGATCACCTTGGCGACCACGTCGACGGTGGCCAGGATCGTGTCCCTGATCAGGATGACCCTGAGGACCTTGAGGTCGTCGCCGCTCCCCCCGAAGTCCTTGACCTGGAGCTCGCCGGCCAGCATCTTGATCATGTTGAACCTCTCCCCGAGGACGGGGAGGAGGGTGTACTCCCTCTTGCTCAGCTCGATGATGGTCTCCACAGAGTCCTTGATGGGCTTGGTGGATCTCTCTATCTCGGCGGAGTACTGCTTCTCCCAGTTCTTCAGGGAGGAGATGATGGCGTCGATGATGACCCAGGGATCGTCCCTGTCGGCGTTCTCCCGGGAGATCTGGAGTATCGGGCTCTCCCCCGGCAGGGAGGGCTCGAAGAGGGAGTGGATGATCTCGTAGATCCTGTCGGAGGTGGATATGAGCTCTTCCACGAGGACGCTCCCGGAGTCGATGACCTGGGCGATGTACTCGATCTTCATCTCCGGGGTCGACTCCTCGATCAGGTCCTTAATCACCGGGGAGTCTATCTCGAGGCCGAGGTCCTGGACGTCCTTGACCGACTCCAGGTACTCGAACTTGATGGTGATGATGTAGTCGTCGATGGCCACCCCCAACTGCCACTTGAAGCTGGTGACCTCCTCCCTGAGCTGGCCCAGGATCCTCCTCATCATGTCGTCCACGTCCTTGAGCCTCGGATCCCCGTTCTGGAGCTTTAAGTTCATGTCCCTCAGCTCGTCCGCGACTATCAACATCCTGGTCTTCAGGGTCCGGAAGGAGGAGGGCACGGGCCCCCGGGTCTCCTCGATCAGCCACATGTAGTGCTCGATCTCCCTGAGGAGGGCGTCGGAGCCCTTCAGAGTTCCCTCTATCCTCACCACGCGGACGTCTTTGATGTCCCCCAGATACTTCGCGAGGGAGACCGGGGCCGATAGGAGGATGGTGAAGCAGGTGGAGAGGAGCATTATCTGTTGGTCTACGACGGCCTGGAATGCGAGGGGCTCCCGGAGGTTTCCCAGGAGGAAGAAGAACATGACGTTTGTGGCCGAGGCGGTCACAGCCGGGAGGGTGTAGATGATCGCGTCCTCGTACCTCTGGGGCAGCTTGGTGTTCTTCAGGGGCCCGGGGAGCTTCAGGCTGATAAGGGCGGTCACAGAGATGAGGACCGAGATGATGATGAGGAAGAAGAGCATGCCCGGGAGGGAGTCCACGAAGCTGGCCAGGGCAGGGTTGACGGTTCCCCCATTACTCGTCACCTTTATGATCTGTCCGCCTATGACGCTGAAGATCTTGTGGATCTCGGAGAGGCTCACCTGGCCCATCGCCTCCTGGATGTCGTTTAAGATTATGTTCAGGGGGGCGTAGAGCGGGGGTCGCACTCCTGTCTGGTAGATCTTTAGATACTGCATGACCTGGAGGGGCAGTGAAAGGAACGCGTAGTACGTGAAAGTCACGATGATCCCCCGCCTTTTGTAGACGGTGGCGAAGATCAGGATCAGTGGGACGGCCAAGTAGAAGGTCTCCTGGAAGAAGAGGAGGGAGACCGCTATGATGCCTATGTCCATGGCGATGATGGAGATGTTGCTCGTCAGCGTCGTCGGGATTATCACGAAGGGCAGGACGAGGATCACCATCACGAACAGCCTGAGCCAGGGGCCCGGGAACAGCTCGAAGAAGCCAATCCTGGAAAGGTGGTAGAACAGCCCCAGCAGGATGATCAGACTGCCCGATAAGGCTCCTACAGGGGGGTTCCGATATATCGCGTAGGCCACGATGAAGGCAACGATGAAGGGCAGGGGAGATGGGAATAGGGGTATCAGTGTGAAGGACAGAGTCATGGCCACCGTGGTGATGAGGAGAGTCAGGAATCTCCCAGTCGCATCGGATGCCTTCGAGTCGTTGACGAGCGAGAGATTCATATCCTCAATCACATTTTATATGACTTGAATAATATTTGTGTCCCCAGATGTCGTCGAATGAGACAGACTTCAACCTCCTCAAACGGATAAAGTCCCATATCGACCACATCCACCCCGTGCTGCCCAGCCAGATAGCGATAACGGTGGGACGGTATGCCTTTAAAGCTTTGATGGACTCGAGGAAGTTCAACTCGGGCAGCTCCCCCTCCATGTTCCACATACTCCACAGGAAGGAGAACAACCTTCACCCCTACGACGTCGTCGCAAATCCAGACGACGTAATGATGCTCGACACGACGTTCGAGCCCCACTACTGGTTCGACCTGCACACCCACCTCCAAGGGTCCCCTGAGTTCGTTGGAGACCTGAAGGAGAGGATCTTCGGCTACCACAGCGAGGTTATCACCGTCTGCTCCATCTCGGAGGGGGTGACCTCCGGGGTCGTCCCAACCCTCAACTCCCACCTGAACCAGCAGAAGAAAGATAACGTGTACATCGCCGTGTTTCCGTCTTTGGACCACAGCTCCGACGCCCTCTTCAACGCCTTCTCCTCCCTGGGCTCCCTCCTGCTCCAGGGCGCTGGGCCCATAGTCCTAATGGACCGCTCGCACCTAGACTCGTTCATCGGGGTGAACAGGGCGGGGGGCATGCTCTCGGGGGAGGGCATCGCAAGGTACCTCTCCGAGATGATCCTTGAGAAGAAGGGGCTGATCAAGGATCTGGTCAAGCTCTCAAAGTCCTTCAAGGTGGAACTGTTCTCGGTCCTCATGGCCACGGGTTCCAGCCTTGAGATCTACGAGAACCTACAACACATCCTGGACATCACACTGGAGCAACCATTGATGGACTTCGACCTCTCGACGGCCGCCCTCGTCTACGTCATCGTGAGGGCCCCCCTGAGGCTCCAGGAGAGCCTAACGAAGGGCTACATCGAGCTGCAGGTGAACGACTGGCTCAAGGGGAGGCTGAACCTCAACATCCCCCAGATATGCGAGCCGATCTACGTGGACGAGTTCAACGACAGGATAGACGTCGTGATCCTCGTCGGCGGCTTCGACTCGAGGCAACTCTTCAGGACCATCAACGAGCGAATATCTAGGTTCAACAGGCTGATCATGGAGCACGGCTTCTACGACAAGGAAGTCTGGGCGGAGATACAGGGAAGACTTGTGAAAGAATAAATGAAGATAACGGGTTTCATCGGGCTCCGATCTTCTCGAGAAGATTCTTCAGGGAAGGATCATGCTCGACCAGGAAGGATCTGGACAGGCTGACCTCGAACTCCGAGGCCTTCCTGTTGAGGCGCTCCATCTCGTCGTAGGAGGCGAGGTCCTCCATGCGGCCCCTCCCGCCGACCACCACGATCCTTATCACCCATGGGTCCCGGGCTTGCACCTCTCTCACGGTGATGGTCTTGGAGACGTCCCCCGTGACGTAGGCGGCGAGGGCGGTGTAGAGTTCCTGGGTCAGATCTGAGTCCCAGAGGCCTGGAGGGGTCTGCACCGTCACCCAGAGGTAGTCGGACCTGTAGCTGGACTTGAGGCCCATGATGTTGGGGGTCCTGTAGACCCGTATGACGCTCCTCATGTAGTCCTTGAAGTGCTCGAGGTCCAGTATCTCGGTGAGGATCCCCTCCCGGCTCAGGGCCTCCTCCTGCTCTGTGACGATCTTGTGGATGATCTTCACCTGCTCGTCCTGGGTGAGCTCCGTGGTCCTCTCGTAGAACCTCTTGGGCCTGATGATCTCCGAGAAGAGCCGCTGGTACTCCTTGGAGAGGTCGAGGATGATGTTCAGCTTCTTCCTGTAGTCGGAGGTCACCTCAAGCTTCTTCAGGAGGTCGAGGTAGAGGTCTATGACTTTGTCGACGTCGCCGATCTCCTGGTTGAGGACGAGAGTCTCCTCGTTGATGACTCTGAGCTCCCTTTCGACCTCGTTCAGCCTCTCCTTGGCGTAGCGCTTCTTGCCGAACCTGAAGAACCCGCCGGACTCCTTCTGGAACTTCTCCCTGTCGAACTCCTTCCTCTTCTTCCTCTCCTCGAGTCTGAAGAGTTCGTTCTCGAAGTTTTCCCTCTTGCCCCTGAACTTGCCGATGATGGCCTGGAGGTAGGTGAGGTGCTCGTCGATCATCTTCACCTCGTCTGAGGGGGTCTTCACCATGAGCTGGAGGATGTGGTACAGGGTGGTGAGCTCCGATTTTATCTCCTGGAAGTTGATGGGCTGGAGCTCCTCCTGGGGGAGGATCTCGTAGCGACGGATCATGGCGTCGGTGAGGTGCCTGATCTCGTTGTAGAATCTGAGGATCTCGAGTATCCTCTCCGTTAGACCCGCGAGGTTCATAAAGTCCTCGATGAGCTTCTTCTGCTGGACGCTGAATGCCTGGGAGCTCGGGACCAGCTGCTGCAGCCTCTCGAAGATGGCTCCCTTGAGCTCGGGAAAGTCGGAGTGGGTCCTGAGCAGGTTCTTCATCAAGCCCTCGAGGTTGTCCGTTATGCTCCCGTCCTCCCTCTGGAGCACCAGCTTGACGATGGAGTCCTCGATGGTGCCCTCCTCTGCCACCACCCTCGCCGTGGAGACGAATTGGAGGGCGCCCTCTATCCAGCTCCGGATCTGGCCCTGGATCCCCCTGACGTAGAGGTTGAAGTCCTCCTCGAACCGGGGGCTGCCGTAGATAAGCTGCCTGCGCTTCTCCTCGAACTCCTCCTCGTTGTATGCGTTGGTCCTGATCAGGTACTGCTTGTAGAGGTTGGAGACCTCCCGGTGCTTGACCTCGAGGACGGTGTTGATCATGTCCAGGATCTCGAGCTTCTCCACCCTGATCTGGTAGAGCTGCTGCGTCTGCTCCAGCTTGGCCTTGAAGGCGTTCACGTAGGCATCTACCGGGTAGTTGACTTTGACCATGCTCAGGGTGTGGATGGTGTCCTCCTTGAGGCCGACCTCGGTGCCTATGCCGCTGAGGACGTCGGCCATGTCGAAGTCCATGAGGACGTAGAACATCTCGGTGATCATCTCGTCCACCTCGTCCCTGGCCCTGATTATGTTCCCGGTTTTGGAGTATGCGGGCATCAGGGGGAGGAAGAGGACGGCGTTGAATGGGTTCCTGTACTGTTCCCCGAGGGACTTGACGATGGCCTCGTTGGTCTCCCTGTTGAGGAGGGCCGTGAACTCGTCCACGGCGTTGTAGGCTGAGTAGCCCTTGGCGGGGGGGTCGTCCCCTGCGCAGGGGAGGACGCACATGGCTATGACGGGGACGCCGGAGCCCACGGCGGTCCTCAGGTGGCGGGCGAAGTCGAAGACCATGCCGCCGCCGCTGCCCCCTCCGAGGCCGAATATGACCAGGATGATGGGGGAGCTTATGGATGCCAGGGCGTGGTCCTTGAACATGTTGATGAGGGACTTTATGATCCCCAGCTGGTAGTAGTTTAGGTTGTAGATGGCCTTGGCTAGGGACCTTCTCCTCCCGGCGCCTCCCGCAAGAGGGGGGATGGCGACGGTGGAGGGGAGCCAGGGGTTGTACTTTCTGACCCTGATGCCCTCGTTGGTGAGGTGCTCCTTGAACTTGTGCTGGACGAAGTCGAACATCGCCTCTGCGCTGGGGAACTTGATGGACTGGGCGATGAGGCTGAGGCGCTCCTGGGGGATGCCGTTCCTCTTCATCGTCTCGACGACGTTCTTATGGGTCTCCTCCAGGCTCTTTATGTCCGGGTCGGCCACGTCGAGGGCCATCAGCGATAGCCTGGTCACCCCCGTATTCAGGAGTTCCAGCGTCTTATCGTTCTTCAGGAACGCCTCAACTATGTTCGTCCCCGCTCCGCCCAAGCCCACAAGGTGGATCACGCTCGAATATCCCATTTCAGCCATCTATCTCCTCTCCAAATCTTTCAACTTATCATTAATCTCCTGAAGCTTCTGACCGAGACTCCGGTCAGTCCTGGAAGCTCTCAGCGTCAGGCCCTCCAGCTCCCGGATCTGGTCCTCCACGATCATCTTCGTGAATGACAGCCTACCGTTCGCCCTGAAGAACAGGGCGACCAGTATGACCACGAGCAGGCCCAGGCCTCCCACTGCGGGGAGGAAGTACTGCTCCTGGAACGTGGGGCCCGTCCTCACCGGGGGGATGTCGATCTCCATGGTCTCCAGGATGGTCCTCGCGGTGTCGATGAAGCCGGCCTCCGCCTGCTCCTCGGCCAGGGCGATGAGGGTCTCGAAAAGCCCCGTGAACGCCGGGTCCACCTGGGTGTCAACGTACTCCTGGAGGTCGGCCTCCCTCTGGCTGAGGTAGTACCTGTACCCGTCGATCTCCGAGTCGATGACTGTGAGGGCGATCTCGTCCAGGAGGCTGCCGTCCGGCCCTTTAAGCTGGATGAACCGGTGGTTCACGGGCTTGTGGAGGGTCAGGCCTTGGCCCAGGTCTGTGACCGTCCTGTCGATGGGGATCTTGCCGAAGGTGGATATGGCGTACCTCCCCTTGACCTGTCTGAAGGTTATCTCCTGGTTGTTGGGGTTGTAGTCGTCGGTCAGGTTGAGCTCGATGGTGTGGATCTCCCAGTATCTGTCGATGGTGTCCGCGTGGCCCATGTTCACGGACAGGGTCAGGTTCGCGTACGCAGCGGTCAACCCAACGTCCAGGATCATGGTCAGGTTGTACTCGCCCCCCGCGAGGATGGGGGTGTTCTGGATATCCTTACCGGTCTCAAAATCCCTTTCCACGACCATCTGCTTCGAGGACAAGTCCACAATGTTGTACGCCACGAACCATCTCTCGTCCTCTTGAGCTACGGAGAGTCCCGTGAATGACGCGATAATTAACAATGATAACAGGACCACTACCCCCGACTTTCTCAAACCTAATACCCCCCTTCTACTTCCTTTACTCTAATATTATAAACTGCGCGCTCGCTATTCAGCAACATGTTATTTGTATTCTATATCAATTACCTGTATCATAACGCTGTGTTATTGACACTCATTCACTACCTGTGGATAAGTGTGTAATAAAATAGACTGTACGACTCGAATCGGTCGCACAAAGTATGAGGGGGGTCGCGATCAGTAGGTTCGAGAGACGTAGGCCACGTACTTGCCCTGGTCCCCGCAGACGATGCAGGGCCCGTCGGGCTCCTCGTGCTCGCCCCAGAGGGTGCCCCTCACCTCGCCGGCCACCTCGTCTTTGAGCTGGAACGCGCAGTGGGGGTCTCCGCACCAGTCCACTTTGACGATCTTCCTCTCGTCCATGAGCGTCTTCAACTCGTCCAAGTTGTCTGCGACTCTTAACTCGCTCTTGAGCCTCTCTAAGCTCCGGGCTTTAAGGCTCTCGAAGATGCCTGAGAAGAGCCTTCGTACCGCCCCAACCAGGTCTGTGAACTGGGCCTTGCTCCGCTCCTTGGTGTCCCTCCTGACGAGGGTGACGGATCTCGCATCTGCTTCTCTCGGGCCGATCTCGATCCGGACGGGGACGCCGTACATCTCCCACTTGTAGTACTTCTCACCCGGCCTCAGGCGGTTGTCGTCGTCCAGCACGACCCTTATCCCGCCCTTCTTCAGCTGCGCCTCGACCTCCTCGGCGTAGGCCGTCACGTCT
>JAUWBQ010000074.1 GCA_030601645.1 Candidatus Bathyarchaeota archaeon
AAGATCCGGAGGACCCTCTACAACCTCGTCAAGAACGCCGTGGAGGCCATGCCCGGAGGGGGAGAACTCACCGTCGAGACCGAGGACGACGGGGACATGTTTCTCATCAGGGTGAGAGACACCGGCGTGGGGATACCGGAGGACATCAGGGATACCCTCTTCAAACCCTTCGGCTCGAAGAAACCGGGCGGCAGCGGCCTGGGCCTCCCCAGCTGCAGGAGGGTGGTCGTGGCCCACGGCGGAGAGATAACCTTCGAGTCGGAGGTCGGAGGGGGCACCACGTTCACGGTGGTGCTGCCCAAGAAGGCCGCGGCCTGATCGGGATGCTCCCGAAGATGAATACGCCGGGAAACCTCGTTCTCCAGGGGAGGCTTGAGGGGTCAGGGGCCGACCTGGGACGCCCCTTGGAATGAATAGTTTTTAACACATAGAGGCGAGTCTAAAGATAGGCACCCTCATCCGAGGGGATCAACGTGGATAGGGAATACTCGGGTCTGGAAAAGCGGCTGTTCGTCGTCCTGATCATCGCGAGCATAATCATAATCTCGGGCTTCGCCTACCTCTACTTGGATGGTGGGAAGGCCCCCATCGAGAGCAGCCTGATAGGTGTCATAGACATCGACGGAGCGATAATCTCTGTCGAGGAGACGGATCTCATCTCGGACGCCATCAACCGGGCCATCTCCAACTCCAGCATAAAGGCCGTGGTCATCAAGATCGATTCTCCGGGGGGCTTCGCCCACCTCGTGGAGCAGATCTACCTCGACGTCCTGGAGCTGAAGCAGCACAAGCCCGTCGTGGCCTCGGTGGTCACCGCCCTCTCCGGGGGCTACTACATCGCGGTGGCGGCCGACCTCATCGTCACCCACCCCTCCTCCATGCTGGGGAACGTCGGGGTCCTGGGGGTCGCCCCGGAGAGCTACGTCCCCTCCGAGAGCAATTTGGATACCGGCCCCTACAAGGTGATGGGCTTCTCCCAGCTTCTGTTCCCCTTCAACATCAGCAACGTCCTTGAGAACTTCGCAGGGGCCGTCGAGGAGAGCCGAGGCCCCCGACTCGAACTCTCCCCCTCGACCCTCAGGAGGGGCATGATATACATGGGAACGGAGGCCATCGGCGTGGGCCTGGCGGACGAGATAGGCTCCCTCCAGAAGGCCGCCCAGCACGCAGCGTCGGAGGCGGGCGTAGAGACCTACACAGTCGTGGACGTCGTCTCCGAGGGCGAGGCCGCGGGCGTCTCGGCCAGCCACCAGAACGCCACGGGCGTCCCGTGGAGGGAGATGACCCTGGCCACCCTGAACACCCTCAACCCGCCGCCGGCCATCTACTACATCTACCTCCCGTCCACCGCGTACAGCTTCGGGAACGAGTCCGCCGTCTCCACGGCGGACCTGAACGGGGAGGTCCTCCCGGCCACCAAGAAGGGCAGCGTGGTGGTGGACCTCTCCCACGGGAACAGGGTCCCGCCAGAGGCCTTCCACCTCCTCTCCGCGGAGCTGGCGATGAGGGGGGTGGTGACGGGCTACGGGGACACCTGGAACCAGGTGGAGTCCTCCCTGCCCTCCGCGGCCTGCCTCATCGTGGCGGCGCCCACCGAGCCATACACGGCCGACGAGTTCCAGGCAGTCAAGGATTTCGTGAGCGAAGGGCGCATCCTCCTCCTGTTCTACGACCCCGCCAGCGAGTTCAACGACGCCCAGGCCCCCCTGTGGCCCATCAACAGCCTGGCCAACAGGTGGGGCCTCGCCTTCGCCCGGGGCTACCTCTACGACGAGGAGGACCACTACGGCCTCTACAGGAACATCTACGTGAGGGACTTCGAGAACACCACCGTCACCAGGGGCTTGGAGTGCCTCGTCCTGTTCACGGCCACCCACCTCCACTCCACGGACAGCGACGCGGCATGGTCCTCTGGGGACGCCTACTCCTCGTCCTCAGAGCGGCAGGGGAAGTACGCCCTCATTTCCGTCATCGACAAGGGGAACGGCACCATGGTGGCCTTCGGGGACATAACGTTCATCATGGAGCCCTATGCCTACCTTGAGGACAACTACGATCTCATCATGAACCTGGTCTACAGGATAGCGGAGATCGAGGTCCCCGACATCGAGCCGGAGCCGGAGCCCGAGTACAACGTCACCGCGCCCGACCTCCCCGTGGGCACAGTGAAGGTCTACAGGGAGACCGTGGACGGGGAGGAGAGTGACGTGCTCTGGACCAGGTCCTCGGAGAACCAGACCTGGGTGGAGAGGCCGGACAGCACCACCACCTACCACTTTGACGAGGAGGGGAACCTCCTGAGCTGGGAGTCGGACGGGATGGAGCAGGTCTACGACGACCCCGTGCCTGATCTCCCGTACCCCCTGACGGAGGACCTGGGCTGGGCGTACAGGGTAGGATACAACCTCACCTTAGAGGATGACCAGTGGAGGGGAGTCCTCCAGCACCACGGGCAGGTGGTGGGCTTCGAGTACGTGGAGGCCGGTGACAACGAGACCTACTGGTGCGCCAAGGTCTCCGTCGTGGAGACCGATGAGGTCGACAGGATCGAGGACGTCCTCACCATAAACTCCATGGAGCTGCTCTGGGTGTCCCAGGATGCCGGCCTGGTGAAGGCCAAGAGCGACGTGACCTACTACATCGACGGGGACCTCATCCTAGAGGAGAGCCGCAGCCTCCTAATGGTCTCGATAGACAAGGGAGAGGGCTGAGAGCCTTTTTCCTCAACCCATTCCCGCTATTCCTTATTTCTAGCCAATTCAAAGGCTAGGGCTAGGTAGACTCTGGCCTGGGAGACGAGGGAGTCTACGTAGACGAACTCGTCTGGGCCGTGGGCGTGCTTCCCGCTGGGTCCGAAGCCTATGGTCTGGATTCCGGCGTAGCGGTAGAAGCGGCCGTCGGTGCCCCCCGCCCACTCGACGAAGAGCTCGGGGTCCCTGTCCAGGGCGGCGGGGACGGCGCTGAAGAATGCTTTCCCCAGCTCGGTCTCGGGGTCGGTGTAGTTGGGAGGCGAGTAGACGTAGTTGCCGTCCTCGTCCCTGTTCGTCTCCAGCTCCCACCTCCAGTCCGGGTCGCCCTTCCCAGCCTCCTCTAGGATCCTCTCGGTCTCCTCGATCACCGTCTCCGCTGTCTCCCCGATGATGGGGCGGTGGTCTACTCCGATGACGCACTCGGCCGGGACCTGGTTGATGACTGTGCCCGCCTGGATCGCGTTGACGCTGAGGACGGGGTGGCCTACGTAGGGATGGTACTTGTCTATGTGCCTCTCAAGGGCCAGGACCGCCTTGGAGGCCTTCGCGATGGCGTTCACCCCGTCCACCCGGGCGTTGCACGTGTGGGTGGCCCTCCCCTTGAACCTGATGTCGTAACGGAGGATGCCCCTCTCGGCGATGCGGACCTTGAGGTCGCTCTTCTCCCCGATGACCACATAGTCGGGGCGTCTGAGCTCCCCCCGGTCCATCTCCTCCAGGAGCAGGCGGGTGCCGTGGACTCCTCCCCTCTCCTCGTCCGGCACCAGCTGGGCCCCCACGGCCAGGTCCACTCCCAGCCTGTCCAAGATCTCCAGGACGTGGACGATCACCCCGCAGGAGGCCTTCATGTCGCAGGACCCCCTGCCGTAGAGCTTCCCATCCTCCAGGATGGGGTCGAACGGTTCCCTGGTCCACGCCCCGAGGTCGGCTATGGGCACGACATCCAGGTGGCCGTTGAAGGCCAGGAAGGGGGCGGCGTCCGGATTCAACGTGGAGACCACCACGGGGCGGTCCTCGGACCCGCGGAACTCGACGGGGAGCCCCGCCTCCTCGAGGAGGATTCTGGCCTTGTGCATGACTTCGAGCTCCTCCCCCGTCACGCTGGGGACCCTGACGAACTCCTTTGCGAGCTCCACGATCCTCCCCTCGTCAACGAGGGAGAAAACCCTCTCTAGCTCTCCATTATCCAAAGATCTCACGAACAGACTATGCCCATGGTCATATATTATTGGGCTGGGAAGAGGGCTCCCAGGACTACCGCCCTCTCCGCCCCCGTGGCCCGGGGAAGGTTCGCAGGGCTGCCCATCGCGAACTCGTTCGCGAGCACGACCATCAGGACGGCCTCCTTTGCCTCTCCGGGGACTCCGAGGAGATCATTCTCTCTGACCGGAGTCTGGCCCAGCCTCGATGCCAGGGACTCCATCAGGAAACGGTTCTTCGCGCCGCCCCCCGAGACGTAGACCTCATCGATGATCCTCCCCGGGGGCAGCAGTTCCCCGTACGCCCTCGCGATGGACTCCACGGTGAGGGCGGTCGCGGTGGCCACCAGATCCTCGAAGCCGAGACCCTTTCTCTCGCTTTCTTCGATGAACCTCGACGCGTATGCTTCGCCGAACTCCTCACGGCCGGTGGTCTTGGGGGGCTTTCTGCCGAAGTATGGGTGGGAGAGGAGTGTCTCGAGGAGGTCCCAGTCTGCTTCTCCTCGGGAGGCGATCTCCCCGTCCTCGTCGAAGGCCGCGGACCCTCCTGAGAGGCGTTTGACCACGGCGTCGATGACCATGTTTCCCGGGCCCGTGTCGAAGGCCACCACATCGTCCGCCGAGGCGCCGGCTGGGAGGAATGTGAGGTTGGCGATGCCCCCTATGTTCTGGAGCACCCGGCTCCGGTTCGGGTGGCGGTGGAGGATGAAGTCGAGGTAGGGGGTGAGGGGCGCTCCCTCCCCGCCGGCGGCGATGTCGGCCTTCCTGAAATCCGCTACCGTGGGGACTCCCGTCCTGTAGGCGATGATCGCTGGCTCTCCGATCTGGAGGGTCGATCTGGAGCGGTATCCGAAGGCCTCCCGGAGCCTGGGCAGGTGGTGGATTGTCTGGCCGTGGGAGCCTATGAGGTCGATCTCTCCGAGGGCGAGGCCGGACTCCTCGACCAGCTTTGTGGCTGACTCGGCGAAGAACTCTCCGAGGACGAAGTTCATCTCGCAGATCTTGTCGACGGTGGAGGTCTCCGGCGAGAACAGCTCGAAGACGGCCTCCCTGAGCTCCGAGGGGTAGGGGTATGTCCTGAATCCCAGGATCTCTATATCGGTGTCCAGCCCCGAGCCGGTGACCTCGGTGGCGACCGCCGAGACCCCGTCTGCTGAGGTGCCCGAGATGAGGCCGAGTATCCTGCGGCTCTCCTTCCTCCTTATGCCTTCCATCCATTCGTGGATACCCATGGCGACTCACACCTCGTAGACGACTCTCCCCTCGACCATGGTGAGGAGGACTGAGAACTCCCTGTCGAGAACCGTGATGTCAGCATCCATCCCGGGGGCCAGGCGGCCCTTCCTATCCGCCGCGCCGGCTATCCTGGCGGGGGTCGAGGACGCCATCTCCACCGCGGCCTCGGGGGAGAACCCTGCCAGCCCCACCATGTTCCCCACCGCTTCGCACAGCCTTATGGCGCTCCCGGCGAGGCTCCCCGACTCCAGGAGGCACCTGCCCTGTCTCACAGTGACCTTCACCCCACCGAACTCGTACTCGCCTTCCGGGAGGCCCGCTGGGGCTATGGCGTCCGAGATCAGGGCGGTTGCCCCTGGCCCTTTCAGCCAGGCGGCCAGCCCCAGGGTCGCAGGGTGGAGGTGGACGCCGTCGGCGATGAGCTCCACGGAGACCCTGCTGTCCCAGAGGGCGGCGCCCGCCATCCCTGGCTCCCTGTGGTGGAGGGGGCGCATGGCGTTGAACAGGTGGGAGACATGCCTCAGGCCTGCGTCGATCCCGGCCATGGCCTCGCCGTAGGTCGCGTCGGTGTGCCCCGCCGCGGGGACGATGCCCCTCTCGCTCAGCCATCCTATGACATCGAGGGCCCCCTCCACCTCCGGCGCCAAGGTGACCATCCTCAGGTTCCCCCCCGCCTCCCGGTGTACCTCCTCCAGCTCTTTCGTCTGGGGACGGCGGATGTATCTCCTGTCCTGAGCCCCGCACCAAGCTGGGTCGATGTACGGCCCCTCCATGTGGACGCCGAGCACCTCGGCCCCCTCGGTACCTCTCTCAATTGCGTCCCTGACGTTCCGGACCGCCGCGAGTATACTCCCACGGGGTGCGGTGTAAGTGGTTGCCAGGAAGGACGTGACCCCGCCCGCAGCCAGGAACAGAGAGAGCCGATCCAAGCCTTCCGGGGATGCGTCCATGACGTCCTGGCCGCCGCCCCCGTGAACGTGGATGTCCACGAAGCCCGGGGCCACGAGCCGGCCCTGGAAGTCGAGGACCCTGCCGGACGTATCGGGCTCACCGGCGCCGATTCCGGCGATCTTCCCGTCCTCCACGACCACATGGCCTCCGGGGATCAGCTCCTGGGGGGTGACGATGTCCCCCCTGATGATGGTTGGTTCGGTCACTCTAGGCTCCCTCCGTCCGGTAGAGGAGGAACTCCTCACTTCTCTCTTCATAGGCCTCGAGCCCGTCCATCCAGCCGTCGACGATCTCCTCCACCGCCTCGCCCCTGCCTAGATCCACCCTGATCTTGTCGGTCCCGGCCAGCAGGTCGAAATGGCGGCGCCCATCGTCCCGAGGGGGGAGCCACTGGAACTCGTCAGGCCAGAGTCCCAGGGCCGTCGACAGCATGTGGAGGCCGGTCTCCACGGGCCTGTAAGCATCCCTGTCGGTGACGTGGACCTGGACGCCCCCGCAGGCCTCGCCATGGTACTTGTCGAAGGCGGGGGTGAAGCGGCAGGCCCTGAAGCGGACCCCCCCGAGGCCCAGGCCGTTCAGTGCCGTGGCCCACCTGGCTCCGTCGATCCAGGGGGCGCCGATGTACTCGAAGGGCCGTGTGGTGCCCCTCCCCTCGGAGACGTTGACTCCCTCGAAGAGGCAGGTGCCCGGGTATACGGTGGCGGTGTCCGGGGTGGGGAGGTTCGGGGAGGGCTGGACCCAGGGGAGGCCAGTCTCGTCAAACCACATGCCCCTCTCCCATCCCTCCATCGGGACGACTTGGAGCTCCGCTCCGATGCCTTCGTTCGCCAGCCGGGCGAGCTCCCCGATGGTCAGGCCGTGGCGGATGGGGATGGGGTGGAGGCCGACGAAGGAGGCGAACCCCGGCTCCAGGATGTTCCCCTCGACGTCCACTCCGTTCACCGGGTTGGGCCAGTCAAGGACCGTCAGGCTCACTCCGTTTTCTGCGGCGGCCTCGAGGGCGTGGGTGAGGGTCGAGGCGTAGGTGTAGAACCGGGCGCCCACGTCCTGGATGTCGAAGACCAGAGTGTCGACCTCCTCGAGCATCTCCGGCGTGGGCTTCCTGACGTCTCCGTAGAGGCTGTACACCGGGAGGCCCGTGGCTGCGTCGACGCGGGACTCGACGGGCAGGGCGTCCTGGACGTCGCCCCTGGCCCCGTGCTCTGGTCCGAAGACCGCCTCGAGATCCACCCCGGGATGCACGTTAAACGCGTCAAACGTCGAGACCAAGTCCCCGGTCACCCCCGTGGGGTTGGTTATGAGGCCTACTTTCGAGCCGCCGAGGTGCTCTCCCGGGCTCCGAAGCAGGACATCGACGCCCGCCTTGACCCTCACGCCGTCTCCTCCTTCTTCAAGGCGAGCCTGAGGGAGCCCCCGCTCTCGTCGAGGGCCTCCCGGGCTTCCACCGGAGACAGGCCAGTCTTCAATAACATGATCGCCACCTTCGGGTCCCACCTCGCCCTTTCAAGTGATTCTCTTGCTGCCTCAGGATCGAGTCCGGCTGTCTCCCTGACCATCCTGATCGCCCTGTCCTTCAGCTTCCGGCTTGTCGGCTGGACCCCGACCATGTAGCCGTTGTAGACCCTGCCCAGCCGGATCATGGCTGCAGTGGTGAGCATGTTGAGGACCAGCTTCTGGGCGGTCCCGGCCTTCATCCTAGTGGAACCCGCCACCACCTCTGGTCCCACATCGACAACTATTGCTATCTCGGACAACTCCTCCATGGGTGTGCCCTGGTTGCAGACGATGGAGATCGAGCGGGCGCTCATCTCCCCAGCCTTCCTCAGGGCCCCAACGACGAAGGGCGTCCTTCCAGAGGCCGAGAGGGCCACCAAC
>JAUWBQ010000018.1 GCA_030601645.1 Candidatus Bathyarchaeota archaeon
GATCCCATGAATATTACCTTCACACCGTTATCTAACAGCGCCTTCGTGCACACCGTCGTCGCCGGATGGCATTCGGACCAAGCGCTGACGCCGTATCCGTAGTTGATAATTGCCACGTCTCCGACTTCGACATAGGGCGGATTGATGCCGTCCCACAGATCTCTCGTGTTGGGCATGATCGCGACGGGCAATCCAATTGGCACGAGGAATGGTACCATCAGGCTGACGAATAGGATCCAGTAGAAGACCCTCCTGTCGATGGTCTGTAGCTTGTCAAAGATCGATTCGCTCATTCTTGACCAACTCCTGCGTAGAAGCCTCTCTCCTTACCGAGAAGGGCTCTGAAGCCGTAGGCTATCATCCCGAGGGCGCCCACCAGGGAGAAGGCCCTCATACCGGGGATCTGCCCGGTGAACTTGAACCACGAACCGATGGTGGGGATACCGCTCCAGATAACCTCCCCTACGGGTGCGTTAGACAGGATGACGAAACAGCCCGCTATAAGCATCAGAGCCGCATCGACGTTTCTGGCCCTAAAGGCCCGGTATGCGGCGGAGAAGATGTAGAAGCCCGTGATCGCGTACAGGGTCGCCCCGAGGGGCGTGTAGATGTGGACGAATAGCCAGCCGTATATCGGGTTATTGGCCTGCGCTCCAGTAGAAATGTAGCCCATTAGTCCCGTGAGTAGCATTACTGCGAAGGAGATTATTAGCCAGCCACTGTAATACCAGTTTCTACCCTTCTTCTGCACATTTTTAGAGTGGGATCTCAACAGGAAGACGGCACCCAGACCGAGGGAGATGTTGTACACGATAATCCCCCAAGTCCGGAGCATCTCCGCGAAAGCCCAGTCAGCAGGGAAGAAGAAGTACTCGATGAACATGACCACAGTGACTAGCCCCGTGACCAGGAAGACTGCTTCTCTCTTTAGAATATCAGACATTTTCTCACACCCTCAGTAGATCCGCTATGAAGGTCATCCCTACGGCCCCTAGTAAGAAGCCGACAGCTATTACAGCCATGATGATGAACTTCACGATGTCCTCGCCCTTGATGGAGCCGAGCAGATCCGGGTCGTCGCTGATCGATGCACCCGCGGCGTAGAGCTCCTCGGCGAGGAGCATGTAGTCACAGGTCGCGACCATGAACGGCATCTGGTGGGTGTTAGCTGTACCACCGATCTGCATCGCGCCGATGGCGTTCCCGGCTTCCCCGATGACCACCGACTCGTAATAGAAGCCCCCTACAAGGATGTTGGAGGCGGGTCGCTCCCTCTGGAAGTAACCGAGGACTCCCGTCAGGTACGCGGACTGCCCTTCAATGAAGGTTATCATGTCAGGATCGAACTCTTCAGGCTTCCCTTGGGATAGATATGCCGTCCTCATTGTCTCCTCGACGAGGGGCAGCGCGTCATAGAGCGGACAATAGGCAGCGATCTTAACGCCAGCCTTGACACACTCCTCGGCGACGTACTCAAGGATGCTGATGGAGGCCAAGATCTGGGGACCCTGGGTCGCGTCGTTAAGCCCCCCGCCGATCCCGGGGGTCCAGAACAGGGGCTGGCCCATCTCGGCCGCCCTGCCCACCGCCTCTGGTATTGCTACCATGGCGGGCAGGGTCCTCACCTTGATCTGGCCTCTTTTACTCGTAGACATGAAGTAGTACATGAGCGCGAAAGACAGAATAAGCAAGATGAAAGTCATCACTCGTCCTTCAACGATAATTGCCATTTTTTCCCTTCCATTCTTTTTTCTGTCTAACCTATGGACAAAGGACACAGTTAACCCCAACCATGGAGTCGACTATGTCGCTAGCCCAACGTTAGGTAGACTAAATCCCGTTATTATGTTATATATTATATAACATTTCTCAATAAACCGGTTCTCCATATTTAAGTTCAGTCTTTTTTCAAGTAAATTCCTAAGCGAAGTCTGTAACATACCTTTTAGATAAAATAAACGCCTTTCTATTCTTAATTTTTTGAGTCGAAAATGAATAACGAAGATTTATTTTTTTATAAATACGAGCCTGCGAATCCTTTCTATTATTTTAACATAAAAAACTAGATCGTGCCTTCAATGTAAAAGTACTCCAATTCTAGAGCCTTAAAAAATATAGAAAAGAAAATTAGAGGTTTATTCCTCGATGATCTCTACGTTCGCCCGGGGTACAGTCACGACGGTGCCGTCATCAAACTCGACTTCCAAGACCCTGACGTAGGACTCGGACTCCACCTGCTGGAGCTCAACAGGAAGGAACTTCACAACCCCGATGGCCCCGAAGTAGGGATGCCTGATGATACGCACCGGGGTTCCCGGCACCATCCCCGAGGCCAGCTCCTCAAGTCCCTGCTCCACGGCCTCATCGTGGGGGATTATTATCTCGGGCCTGAGGACGCCAGCCCTGATCTGGGTGGCTCCGTTCACCGAGGCGTAATAACCCTCAAAGCTCCTCAGGAGGTCGAAGGAGGACTGGGACATCCGCATTTTCCCGAAGCCCTCCGTGATGATGACCGAGATGCCCAGCTCCTCCTGCCCCGTGATGGCGACGCCGATCTCCTCCCCGGTGAAGGAGGTCAGGTCGTCGTGGCGGACCCCTCCGGCCACAATGCAGGAGACGCCGACCTCGACGGCTTTCTTCAATGCGTTCAGGGTCACCATAGACCCTCCAATGAGGATGGCTCCTTTGTCCTCGGTGGTTATCAATTCCTCAGAGAGGACCTTTTCGGGGTCGTCGACTGCCATGCGGATCTTTCCGTGGCTCTCCCCGCCGATGCCGAAGATGCCCTGGATGAAGGCTGCGTTGGTCTCGATGACAGCTCCCTCCTTCGGGAGGACCTCGATGACCTTCCCAGGGATATACGCGTCGATATCAACGGGAATAGGGCTTCCCCTAATGATGACTTGGCCGGTGACATCGGAGATGGACTCGATGGTCCCTGCTTTTGGTGATTCCACCCGCTTCTTGATGAGGCCGAAGAATGCCGTGTAGGATGCCAAAAGGTCTTCTTCCTCGACCACGTCTCCCAAAGCCTTTGTCATGTACCGGGGGAGGTCTTCGGGCTCGACGCCGAGACGCATCGACACCTTCACGATCTCTGGATCGCCGCTTATCTCGGTCCTCGCCACAATCTGCTCGTGGTTGACGATGTCCCCCTCTTTGACGAAGACCTCGCCAAATATGGGGAGTCGCCGGGTCTTGTCGATGGTCATAGACCGCTTGACTTTCAGGCCTGGGGTATAAGCGTGGGCTTCGGCGGATTTCTCCTCGTTGCCGTTCATTTTCTCGCTCATCTCACAGCAGCTCCTCCAGTTTGTCCTCGGGGTATAGATCCAACGCCCTGAACCATTTTAGCAGCATCTCTCTCCGGGCGTTGTCATCCTCCGGTAGATAGATGGGGCGCCCCCTCGCGTCCAAGAGCACACCAGCCACACCGCCCATGACGGTCTTCTTCACTGCGTGTCCTGGGCCTTCGCCCATGTCGAATTTCTTGGCGGGTGTTATGACCGCCTTGGCCTCATGCCTCTCGGCCAGAGGGATCAGTTTGATCTCGCCGAAGTTCAGCTCCTCCTCGACGGTCCCTCCATCGGGCAACGTGAGCTCTACAGTCATGACCCGCTCCCCCCGCGCTCGCGCCTTTACGTCCCCTGCGATCGTCCCCACGGGGGCTATACAGGTCCCCAGCCTGACGAGGCAGTCCTTGTCGAAGATGTTCCACGCCGCGTCCCTGTACACGGTTGAGAGGACCCCCAGATGGGGCATCATGAAGACGCTGTCCTGGAACATCCTGGTCACGCCCTCGGGCTGCCAAGCGTCTGTCAGGATGAACATGCTCTGGATCCGCCTCGGCGCGTGGCTGAGGAGCCCCCCGGTCCCGGCTAGGATGTCGATGACCATCATGTTGACGTAGGTCTCCTCGACCGCCTGTTCGAACATGTCCGAGATGGTCCTCTGAAGCTGGATCCCCTTGAGCCGGGTCGCTATCGTCCTGTGATGGGCCAAGCCCAGTCGCAGGGCCTCCCGGGCCACCGAGTGCTCGACGATGAGGTCCTCAAGGGTCTGGGGGATGGTGGTGGGCCGGATCATCTTGTTCATCAGCCTGCTGGAGACCTCCTCCTCCTCGAGTTTGAAAGGGATCCAGCGCATGATGTTCTCGATGCCCGCCTCCTTCATCACGTTGGTCACGCTGTAGCTCATCCCCAGGTTCGCGCTCACGCTCCTGACGAACCTTCCGTCCACGATTGAGTAGACGTTGGTCGTGGCGCCTCCGAGGCCAACACCCAGGACGTTCTCCTTGAAAGTGTCGGCGATGAGCTGTATAGCCATGCCTTCCCCGGCGGGGGTCGGCATGATGTCAACGTAGGTCCACTTCATGAGCTTCGTGTATCCGGGTGCGTGGCTCATGACGTGCTCCATGAAGAGCTCGTGGACTGCCCGGCGAGCCGGCTCGGTGTTCTCTACCTCGAGGACCGGCCTGATGTTGTCCACCATGTCTAAGGCGAAGCTGTCGCTCATCAAGGCCTCGATCTGGGGCCTAAGAGACTTGTTCCCGGCGTACACGATGGGGAGCTCGTAGCCTATTCCGAGGCGGGGTTTGGGCTCGGATGCTTTGATCAGCTCGGCGATCTCCATGACGTGGGAGGTGGCCCCTCCGTCTGTCCCTCCGGCCAGGAGGATCATGTCAGGTCTTAGGCTGCGGATCCTCTGGATCTTCTGGTAGGGCTGGCGTCCGTCGTCCCGGGCGATGACGTCCATGACTATAGCGCCGGCTCCGAGGGCAGCCCTGTTGGCGCTCTCGGCGGTCATGGATTTTATCAGGCCAGCCACCATCATCTGGAGGCCGCCGCCCGCGCTGCTGGTTGTGCAGTAGAGGTCTACACCAATATTTCCATCATAGGGGATGACTATGCCGCTTCCGTCCGGGGAGAGGATCTTGTGTCCGGTGAGTTCCTCCACTTCCCTCACGGCGTTCTGGACCCCCATGGTCACGTCCTCGTAGGGGGCCTCGACGGTGGTCGGTGCTTCGCCTGCGACGAGGAATCTCCACTCCCCGTTCTTTCTGTGGAAGAACCGGGCCTTCGTTGTGGTGCTCCCGACGTCGGTTGCCAGGATGTACTGCATTTCTTCCGTGGATTTTTTTAGAGAGACCATGTTGATTCCGTAATGGGGATACAAAAGACGGTCTTAAAGTTTTCTAACTCCTAACCAAGAAGGATACAAAAATCACTGTTTTTAAAAAGGAAGGAAGCGCCGCCATCCCTTCTTCTCGGTTACCTCTCCCGCCTCTATTTTAGCCCTTTTTTCCTCTAGTTTCTTGGCTTTTTCGGCCTTCTTTTGCTCTTCCTCTTCTCTCGTCAACTCCTCAATGGCTTTGATGAGTTTCTCCACGTTCTCGTGTTTCTCGAAGATCTGGAGGAACTTTTCTCCACTAATCCCGACATCCTCGCCTAAGGCTGGAAGGAAGGGGGAAACGAAGAAACGCCCCATCTGCGCCCCGATAAAAGACAGGGGTTTGACGCTCTCGATCATGAGTATTGCGGCCACATCCAACCCGTATTTGTGGATCGTCGCGGCGATCTTTTTGATCATCTCGTCCTCGTCTTCGGAGGTTACCTCAACGTCCCAGTACATTGCTGAACACCCGCATACCAATTAGAATATTCATACAATCCCTATTAGAATATATGGGGATTTTTCACCCTTCGTCAGGAGTCTTTTCCCTTGTTTTTAATTTATTCAGCCTAAATTGGATTATCAAGTATGCACTCACGACCCCCCCAGCTAGGAAACACAAGAGCAAGGAAAGCGCCAGGCCTATGGTGGGATTGGGTGCCATCGAGAGCATGATGATGAGGGATAGGACCCACGAGAACAATGCGGACTTTATCCCAACGATGAGATGCATGGACGACGCTCTCGTGCAGACCTGGTTGGAGGCCACTATAGCGGCTATAAGATATATTACATAGGTTATGTCGGCTAGGATGCCGGGGGGCACCTGGGAGAAGAAGTTCGGCATGGTTCTCAGGGCCTGGTTCCAGATCCACACTATGCCGTTGGCCAACATCGCTCCAGCGAGGTAGTCGTTGGTGGTGGGTTTTCTCTCTACAGGTGTCGCCGGTTTCTTGTTGTCGTCCATTTTACAATGACCATACACGTAGGCCGAGATTTTAGCTCTTTGGAGAGGATAATACGACGACTCTCCCACTCTGGTACTCCTGGTTTTCGAAGGCTCCCAAAAAAGTTAATACGCTTGTCAGCTCTCGATTCTCCGACCGGTGCTGGTGTTTGCTATGGACAGCGAGGAGGATAAGCCGGAAGTCGCGAGCGTCGACGCCGATGATGAGACGGAGCAGGATTCGGTGAAAGCAGTTGGGTCTGTGGTCGAAAAAAAAGGGCTCTCTCGAGCTCAACTTCGACCACTACCTTGACGGGGGTTCTATCGGGTTCTCCGTGGCAATGTTGCTGATGCTCGTTTTTGATTGGGTTATAATAGAGAGCGGTCTGGAATCCTATTTACTGGCACGGATTTTTCTCTCATTTGTCCCAAGTCTCATTGGCGCTACTCTAGGTTCGTTCTTATTCATTCGGAGGACGAGAAGAAAACACTTCGAAGACGGCGCGCGCATCGGTCTTCCAGCTCACGATTAAATCCGTCTGATCAAAAAAGGGGGAAAAAGGCGGGTTATCTCCAGGGATGCTCCTTGAGGCGGGGGGGCGGGTAAGGCCATCGGTGCTCTATCTACATGACCTCGTAGAGCTCGTACTCGTCAAGCTTCTCCTTGACCTCCTCTCAACTCGTGTGTCTCGCGATCCTCTCAGGCCCGTTGGCTACCCTCATCACCAGCCTCGCTACCACCAGGGGCGCCTCCTTCACATCCTTGAAGTTCACCTTGTCGAAGGTGTCAGCCCTGGTGTGGCTCAGCCCCCTGGCGAACTGGTCAAGGGGCCGCCCGAGGCTGATGGACGGGGCGCCCATGAGGAAGAAGGGGAAATGGTCCGAGTAGCCGCTGATGGCATCGTAGGCCTTCATGGCATAGCCTGTCTCCTTGGAGACGTTGTTCAGGTAGGGTATGAGCGCGCGCCCCGACCCACAAATAGTTGACCCCTATATAACCACGCTTACATCGCGCGTGGTTTCGGCCTTCAAAGTATAATGGGATCCAAACACCCAGTCACTGCGAATCGAAAAGCATGTCTATTCATGATGAAGAAGGGCGTCACAAGCGCCTTAAATTCATTAATAAAAACTTCTTAATAAAATATGGATTTAAGAGAATTCGTTTTAGAAAGAAAATATGAACTCACGTTGTTACTCTTCGTTATTTCATACACCATCATTTTCACATATTTTACATACCAAAAACACATCTCATTCAACAGCTATGCATGGGACTTGGGGACGTTCAACCAGATATACTACTCCTCCATCTACGGCGGAAGATTCTACTATTACACGCCCGAGCTGTTCTTGAACCCCAGCGGCAGCTATTTCGCCATACATTTCAGCCCAATACTTTTGCTCTTGTTCCCGATCTATGCGATCTTCCCCTCGGTTCAGACCCTGTTGATCTCGAAAAGCCTGATCTTGAGTCTAGCAGCGGTCCCCCTCTTCTACTTGTCGAAGAAAATGACGGGGAGCGAGAAGACCGGCTTGGTCGTCAGCTGCATCTACCTCCTGTACCCCGGGCTGCACGGGGCGAACTGGTTTGACTTCCAGCCCCAGATATTCATACCCCTCTTCGTGTTCACCACGTTCCTGATGCTGATCGAGAAAAAATGGTCATACTACTTTGCATCGCTATTCATTACACTGACGATACAGGAACACGTCTCGGTTATCTTGATCACGCTGCTCGTGAGTTACCTGACGTATTCCAACCTCAGAGAGATCGGCGTCTCCATCAGACAGTTGAACATGGACAAAAACACCGTCCCGCTGATATCGATATTATTCAGCGCCATATTTTTCTACGTTTCAAATGACTTCAGACAAAGATTCCCGATTACGCCAGAATTCGTCGAGGTATACAGGGCGTCCAGCGTCTTCCTCGCACTGGATTTCAAAGGAGGCACATTATCTCTTCCATGGTACGCTCTTTCCCACCTGGACAAGACCATCAACGCATTGAACCATGATTTAACCCTTAAATTCCTGTACGGGTTGTTCATCTTGGCCCCGCTCCTCTTCCTTCCCCTCATGAACCGGTTCATGATATTCAACCTGATCCTGCTATCGCCCTTCCTCCTCTCCAACTACAGGGCGTATTACATGATAGGCTCGCATTATCCCCTCTACATACTCTCACCCATCTTCATCTCCATGGTCTACACCCTGAAAACACGGACGCAGCAGGAGGGGTACACGATAGCGAAATACTCTCTGATAGCATCCTCATTGATGATCCTGGCCCTGAGCCCGATAAGCCCGGCATCCGAGACCCTAAACAGGGGAAACGACCTGCTATGGTATCCCCCACAGCCCCGCATCACGGCAAGGGTTCGGGAGACTCACAGGATAATCGACAGCGTACCAGGCGACGCCGCCATCCTCACGCAGAACCACATCTTCCCTCACGTATCGGATCGAGTGGACGCATACGCCCTCCCAGTGCCCCAGTTCTCACCGGAACAGCAAGCATATCTGGAAAACTATATTGACACGTTGATCGAGCGGTGCGACTACGTCCTCCTTGATCTCAAGGTGATCGACGACTGGACCCTGTACACCCACAGGAAACTGGCATCGAGCCCGGATTTCGGCGTGCAGGCCTTCTCCGAGATGGTCATCCTCTTCCAACGGGGACTCGCCGGCCCTTCCATCATCACCGATCTCGAGAAGGCAACATATCACGCCTACGAGGACATGCACATCGGCTTCGGAGAGATCATCTCTGATCCAACCACGGTAAGCGGCCTATCCGCGGCCTCCCCCAGAGGCTCGGGCGAGGGGTTCTTCCTGTACGGCCCTTACACATATCTGATGGGCCGCGCCTACGACATCTCCTTCAACATGAAGGCCCTGAACCAAGGGGAGGTGTATCTGGGCACCTTCGAGGTCACCAGCGACCGCGGGGCCCACATATTAACCAAGAGGGACATCTATGGATACGAGTTCCCAGACGCCGAGTGGAGGAACTTCACAGTCAAGCTCACCCTGGATGAACCCAAGGAGCTGGTCGAGTTCAGGTTCTTCACGGTCGGGGCGGGAGATGTCTTCGTCGACTCGATAGAATGTGTCAAATACAACGGCACCCGGGGCTACCCCTGCTCAACCCGGACATTCAATTATAGGAGCCTATACACCCTCAACAACTCCCGGGTGATCGGCGACGCCATGCTCCACAACGCGTCCTCGGGGGGCGACGTCTTCTGGTATGGCCCATACCACAGCCTCCCCGACGGGAGGTACACCGCAACCTACTACCTGAAGGCCCTCGCCGAAAACATCACCACCCGTCGAGCCATCACCCTGGACGTGGCATCCGAGGAAGGGAGGCACATCCTGGCGAGCCGCGACGTGACCTTCGGAGACCTCAAGGAAAACGAGATCGGAGGTGGATGGTCGGCGATAAAGCTGAGCTTCGAGGTGAGGGCCCCGGAGACCGTCGTCGAGTTCAGGGGGTTGAACCCCTCCGGCGGTTATGACCTCTACCTGAGCCAGATAATACTGGACCCAGAAAAAGGAGGTTAAGCAAATGACGTTTAATCATTAAAATTTGTATGTTTAGCACGACATCACTCATTTATTTTAGATATCCTGCATAGAACAACATCAATAACTTGTTCAAATAATGAAATTAGACTAAACGTAGATAAAACACCCTCAATCGTCATTTTGCGTCCGAGTGAAGTTGATTCATACACATACAATCACGAGTTTATCTTATCCATTATTTCAATTAACTTGATACCTCGATTATTCATAGATATATTTGAATATAACACAATTAGTCAATACATAAAAAACATGATAAAGTTGGTTAAAAAAATTTAAATTATTTTGGTGTTAAATACACATAGTAATTTAGTATAGTTTCCTTCATTCATAATCATTAACTATAACGTTCGATCAAATGTTGGATTATGAATAAGGGGGTTATAATTCTTTTCGTTGCGATGACCATCGGAGGAGTGGTCACACCCCTAACATCCGCTTCCGATAGAATCTACGACGGGACGATCATAGGGATAAACCCCGATAAAGAGCACCCTGTAGAGATCACCTACCGTTACTCAAGGAGGCGAAACATGACAACTGCTGCGGGAATATGCGACGAACTCACTCTAGACGATCTTAAATTGGGGATGGCTGTGAAGTGGACGAGCCTGGGCGGAGGCCAAACCCTTATCGTAGGGCCAATACCGGAGACTCCGCACGATGAAGCCCCAAACGACGAGACGCCGCCCTCGCAGGATGAAGAAGCCATCAAGAAAATCACCGTTAAAGTCGAAAATGCGAGGGGTGAGTCGCTGACCTTCGAACTGTCCAATGGGGAGTGGAGCCTTGATGGTGAGGATCTGGAGATAAACCTTCGGAGGGACGTTTCCACGCTCTTGGAGGAGCCAGCCCACGAGAAGACAGTGATGTTCATAACCCACGTCTCCTCGGACCCGGTGCCCCTGCGGGAACTCTTCCTAGACGAGTCGAGGTACAACGTCTGGCAATGGAACTACGTGTTCCCAGATTTCCCGGTCTGGGGCGACTACTTCAACTATCAGACTCCAGACCCGGAGGTAAGGGAGTGGCTCGGAGCGTTCGATGAGCTGGGCCTCCGGAACGTCCTCTACGTTGATCTGACGGAGTGCAGCCGCTCGATATCTGGGAGGTGGGGTGACAGTGTGATAGAGTCTGGGGACTGGTGGAGCCTCATGACCTTGGATCCATCGAAATCGTGGTATCAGTACATCAAGGCGGGGATGCTGGAGCTGAGCGAGAGGTTCCCCTCCATCGACGGGTTCGCCATCGATCGCCTCGACAGGTGCCGCAACGAGCAGGAAGAGCTCTGGGCCGCACGGCTCCTCGACGAGGTCAGGCAGGAGGCCGGGATTCCTGTCAAGTACGTCATGAACTCACTCCAGCCGTGGATGACAGTGCTGGCCTCCCGGGCTGTTTTCATCGGGAGCGATGGAGTGGACACAGAGGAGGCCCATCTGACCCGGACCATCGAGAACTACGAGCGCCTCGCATCCCACACGGAGATGGATAAGTTCTACATCAACCCCTACATGGGGAAGACGGATGAGGAGCTGATCGAGGATTTCGAGGCGATACTGGAAGCCCACGACTTCGTGTTCATGGACGATTACTACCTCAGGCTGCTAGACAGCATCTTCCCAGATTGACCCTTCTCAGAATTTTTGATTGACTGAAGCCGAGAAAAGGTATCTAAAAAAGGAAAGGGGAGCGGGGCCCCGAGCTACCATATCGATTTGGGGTGCCACTTGAGCTGGACTTTCAGGATCTCTGCTGTCCCGTTCTCCTCTAGGCGTTTGACGATCTCCCCGACGGGCGTCATCTCCGCTATGGCGCTTGGCTCGTTGGCCAGGTGGATCAAAGAGTGGGCCAGGACCATGGCTGCGTCCTTCAGCCGTTTGGGATCCACCTTGTCCAAGGTGTCCGCCGAGGTGTGGGTCCACCCCCTGCCCACCCTCGCCACCTCTGCGGGGCTCCGGTAGCCGGACAGGGTGACCGCGGGGATACCCTGCAGGTAAAAGGGCCAGTGGTCCGAGGCGGAGGAAGACGACTTCCCCACCTTCATCTTGTAGTTCATCTTGTCCACGAGGCCCTGCAGGTTTCCCACGAGTGAGTCCGGGCCCGATATCCTGTAGATGTGGTCGTTCGCCCTGCCCGCTCCGTCGCAGTTGATCATCAGATCGAGGCAGTCCAGCTCTTCGCTGTGCTTGGCGGCGTAGCACGTGGAGCCCGTGACCCCGATCTCCTCCATCTTCTTCAGGTACTCTTCGAAGGTGCAGTCCAGCTCTAGGCCGGCCTCGAAGAACTCGGGGCTGCTGCGCCTGAACTCCTCCTTGAGGTCATCGTTAAGGGGGGCCGCCCCCGACCCGCAGTTGGGGAAGACCAGGGTGGTGACTCCCTGACGGATGAAGCTCTCGGACTTGGGGTTGACCATGATGCTGGTGTCGGAGTGGTTGTGCATGTCCACGAAGCCCGGGCTCACGGCGAGGCCCTCGGCGTCGATCACGCGTTCCGCCTCGGCTGACTCTTGCGGGCCGACCCGGGCGATCCTCCCATCCTTGACGGCCACGTCGGCCGTGAACCAGGGATTCCCCGCTCCGGTGAACACCTTGCCGTTCTTGATCAGAATGTCGTACAATACAAATCAGCTCATTCAAAGAGCCCGCAAGAAGTATATGCCATTAACCAAAAGGTCGAGTCCCTAATTGAGATCCAACCGACTTTTTCAAGTATCATCCATAGGATTCATTTTTTATAACGGGACGCCGGTTAGGCTAAGATATCATGGTCGAGGACCTCCCCCAAGGCACGGGCGTGATCGGTGAGCTGAGGAGCTTCAACAGCGTCGGCATAGACATCGGCTCCACCACCACCCAGCTCGTATTCTCAAGGCTCGCCCTCGGCTTCGTGGAGGAGAAGCACAAGTACGACATCGTGGAACGGGAGATCACACACCTCTCCGAGATCAGCCTCACCCCCTTCGACGACGCCTACGACATCGACATCGAAGGCCTCTCCAAGATCCTTTCAACCGCATACGAGGACGCGGGATACTCCCCGGACGACATCGACACCGGCGCCATCATAATCACCGGGGTCGCCGCCCTCAGGCACAACGCGGAGAGGATCCTCAACCTGTTCTCTGACCAGATGGGCAGGTTCGTCTGCGCCACCGTAGGCCCCAACTACGAGGCCGTCCTCGCGGCTCACGGCTCGGGCGCGGTGGAGCTCTCAGACAGGGGCCTCAAGACGGTGATGAACGTCGACGTCGGAGGGGGAACCACCAAGATCGCCGTGGCCCGGAAGGGGGAGATCGTAGACACCGCAGCTCTCTACGTCGGAGCCCGCCACATCGTCCTCGACGGGGACGGGAGGGCCCTGAGAGTGGAGAGGCCCGCTGAAATTGTGGCGGAGGCTGACGGGTTCAAACTGGTCCCCGGCCAGGTGGTCACGGAAAAAAGGCAGCGGGCGCTGGCCTCGACCCTCGCCGACTGCCTTTTCCAGGTAATCTCGAACGGCGATCTCTCCCCCCTGATGGAGAGGCTGATGCAGACCCCGCCTTTGAGATTCAGCGGGAAGCCTGATCTGGTCGTCTTCTCCGGGGGGGTCTCCGAGTACATCTACGGTTACGAGACGAGGAGCTTCGGAGACATCGGCATCGTCCTAGGGGAGGAGATCCGTAAGAGGATGCGCGAGATGGACACGCTGGTCGTCGAGCCCGCGGAGAGGATCAGAGCCACGGTCATCGGAGAGTCCCAGTACACCCTCCAGGTGAGCGGAACCACCAACCTCATCTCCAGCCCAGACCTGTTGCCCATGCGGAACCTCCCCGTGGTGGCCCCGCTGTTCGCGAGCAGCGTCCTCACACAGGAAGAGATCGTGGATGAGATCAGGAAAGCAATCGAGATGCACGACCTCGACGTAACCATCGACCCCTTCGCTATCGCCTTCCGCCGGTCAGTCATCAACCAGCCCTCCTACAAGCTGATGAAGAAGCTCTCGGAAGCGGTGATCACGGCCTTGAGGGGGAAGGAAAAGATAGGGGGCACCGTCGTTCTGGTCTTCGAGGCCGACATCGGGATGGGCATCGGAAGGGTGATCCAGGAGGAGGTAGCCCCGGGCCTCAACCTCATCTCGATAGACGAGATCAAGCTCGGCGACTTCAACTACGTGGACATAGGTGAACCCGCCGGAGACAGGGGCTTCATCCCAGTCATAATAAAATCCTTGGTTTTCCCCAACCAAGTAAAAATGTAGATGTTTGTACAAAGGTTTACAGAACAAGGGAGTTATCAACGAAACTTAGGGGCCACTTCTTCCGCGAACAGCCTCATCCCATCTAGGCTCGGGATGTCGCCGAACCGGATCACGAACATCGTCACCCCCAATTCAACGTAGTGCCGCAGCTGCTCGATGCAATCCTCGGGAGTACCCGCGATGTAAAACGCTTCAGCCTTCTCCAGCCAGTCCTCGAAGGAACCGTAGGCTCCATCCGCCTCCCAGCGCATTCTCATGTCTTCCAAATATTCCTCTTCGGTCTCGTGGATTACGACGGCGACGTTGCTGGTCTTCTCGATAGAGTCGTAGTCCCTACCTATCCGCTCGCAGTACCTCCTTAGGACGTTCATCCTCCGCTTCAGGTCGACCAGGCTGCCACCGAAGTTGCTCTTGTCCGCGTGCCTTGCCACTATCTTCAGGGTGAGCTGCTCTCCGCTCCCTCCGATCATGATGGGGGGGTGAGGCTTCTGGAGGGGCTTGGGCTCGCTATAAACGTCTTTGAGCTGGTAGTACCTGCCCTTGTAGGTGGTGGTCTCCTGGGTCCAGAGGCTCTTGCAGATCTCCACCGCTTCCCTCATCATCCGGAGCCTAGCCGCGTTAGAGGGCCAGTCCATACCCCGGTCTGTGCACTCGTCCTCGCTCCAGCAGGCGCCGATGCCGAACTCTAAGCGGCCCCCCGAGACGACGTCTAAGGTCGAGGCCATCTTCGCCAGCAGGGCCGGGTGCCTGTAGAGGTTGCAGAGGACCATGCTCCCGATTCTGATCCGGCGGGTAAGGGCGGCGAGCCAGGTCATCGTGGTCCAGCACTCGGGGCGCTCCTTGCACGCCGCCCGGCTTAGGTGGTCTGAGACCCAGACGGAGTGGTATCCCAGCCTTTCCGCCTCGAGGGCCGACTCCCTGACCAGGTCGAGGTCGAGCCGGGGGTAGCGGTACTGGAGAGCACTGTAGAGGGGTCGTGGTCTCGGGCCCGAGGGGATCATGACGGGGAGCATCACCCCAAAGTTCAGGTCAGCCATTCTTGTCACCAGATACGATCAGTGGGTATAGGCTGGATAAATTTAACAGGTCTCTTAGATACGGTCGCGGAGTCGCTTATTGAAAATTTCGCCCTTCAAACACCGGCGCCATGCCTCTAGATCGACTTTTAAGACGCACTCGAACTAGAGATAGCAGAGGGAGGGAAGATGGAGAGAAAGATCGACGAGCAGACATACGAGATCATCAAGGAGCAGCAGTACAGGATCCACGCCCTCAAGGAATACTTAGAGGATGTGGCTCCCTGGGAGACCAGCGTCGAAGAGATCGAGGACGAGGTCTGCATCTCCATAGTCGACTTCGAGAAGTGGCGGGAGAGGCTCCTTAAGATACTGGGAGGAGTGAAGTAGGTTGAGCATAGCCGAGAAGATCGAGAGGTTGAAGTCCGAGGTAAGGAAGGTGGAGATGTACGAGCTCATGACTACCAACCAGTACAGGAACAACATCGCCCGCGTGATAGAGATACTCGAAGATCTCGCAGCCAAGTACTCGGAGT
>JAUWBQ010000083.1 GCA_030601645.1 Candidatus Bathyarchaeota archaeon
TGAGGCCCTCGAAGGCGTGCCTGATGCATGGAGGGAACCCCTCCATGAGCACATCGGAGGGCAGCTCACCCCCCGTCAATCTGGATCTGTTCTCGTCGAGGATCTTCCGGAGGTTGTCGACCCTGCCTTGGATTGTCTCGGGGACGTCAAGGCGTCGGCGTTTGGAGACCTGGCCGATGATCTGCCTCTGGATCTCCTCTTGCAGAAGGCGGCACACCTCGGGTTTGGTGAGGGAGACATAGCCGTTCCTCATCATCCGGTTCACCAGCTTCCACTTAGGCTCCCTGAAGGCCGCCGCATCCCTGAGATAGTCCTTGAAGCGCAACTCGAACTTGTAGTAGATCCCGTCAATCAGCTCCTCCCTGAGCTTGAGGTCCCAGTCGAACTCGAGGCGGGCGATCTTCGCAAGGCGAGCGTCCGACTCCCCCCTCAGAAGCTCCTGGGCCCTGACCGCCTCGGACAGGGCATACCGCCTGAATAGGAAGTCTTCCTTGAGGGCTGATACGAACATGTTGGCCACAGGAAAGGAGAGGAGCTCGGACAGGGTGTCCCCAAGCTCAGCAGTCGCCTCTCCGACGATTAATGCTTGGGACACTCTCTTCTCCGCTCTATCCAGGACTCTCGCGTATCCTGGCTCGGTGAGATCTTCGAGGGTCAGGCTAAGGGTGTCGACAAGTTTAACTGAATCGTTCAGGAAAGGGTATTTTGCGGCCTCCCTCTCGGAGATCATCCCGGGGGCACTCCAAACCTATGGAAACACGGCGGATATTATCCTTTTTCATGGGCAATAATCCAGATTAGGAGTTGCTTTCTTCGATAAAGGGTGTCGAATCGAGTCATGGCTCTGGAGGACGTTGGGATGAAGAAGGGTGTCTTAGACGCCTATGCAGGGGGCGAGGTAGTAGATGAGCCTGCCCTGGGGGAGCTCGAAGTCCATCTTGATGGGCATGTCGGTGGAGAGCTCCAGGGTGGCGACCTCGCTGGAGGCGGCGACGGCGTTGACGATGTCCTGTAGGTAGCTAAGGGTGAAGGTGGCGCTCGAGTCCTCCTCGACTTTCAGCTCCAGGAGCTCGTCCGAGCCCTTCTCCCAGTCGCTCTGGGCGCTTCCCATGTCGCCCGTCGCGCTGATCTTGAAGCTCTCCCCCGTGGCCTCCATCTTCACGTGCTCGCTGACCAGGGAGGCGTCCCTTATGGCCCGCCTCAGGCTGTGGGTGAGGATTCTGGAGGACGCCTTGAAGAAGATCTTGGGCTGGGGCACCTCCTCGTCAAGGGGCTCGAGGATGGGCATGGTAAACCTCCTGGTGTGGCCTCCCCGCTTGCAGCGGATGATCAGCCTAGCGTTCTCCTCGTCCAGCTTGATGGTGACCTGCTCGTCCTTTTCCACCCTGTCGATGAACTTGAGGAACTCCCCGATGTTCAGGGTGAGACGGGACTCTCCGTCGCACTTGTATTTATCGAAGAACTCGTTGGGCAGCTCGAAGTCGACCATGGCGACGTGGCTGGGGTCCATGGCGAGGAGCTTCATCTGGGCCTCATTCAAGTTGAATGTGCCCTCCTCGACGATTACAGACAGCGCCTTCACGAGATTGCGGAAGGGCTCGATGCGGGATATCTCTACTTCGAACAAACTCTACACTCCCTTTGAACGTAACAGCGTTTGTACCTATGATTGTGGGAAGGCTAAAAAGGTGTTCCCTCAGCCGTAGTCGCGCCACGTGTGGCCGCACTTGGTGCAGCGGAAGAACTGGGTGGCGCTCTCGTCGATGCTCCGGGTCTGGACCATCCACCAGTAGGCCTTCGCGTTCTCGCATTTGGGGCACTTGGCTTTGGTCTGGGGAAGGGTACTGAGGTTCCTCTCCTTCTTGCCGAGCACAATGATCTTTTCCGTCCCCTCGTTGTTCCTCTCGTAGACGATGTCCCCATCCAACTGCTCCTCAGCATTGCACTTGGGGCAGACTAGGACTTTTCTCTCCGGATCGAGTTTCAGAACTGTTCCGCATTTAGAGCAGAACTTCACCGAGGGCGCCTCCTTGTGCCATCTTTTACGCTGTAGAGTTGTTTTTAAAGCTTATGTTCGCATGCTCTGTAAAAGATGACAGTAATAGCCCTGCAACTCTCAACGCCTCAGGGAGGGCGCCATCCATCGAGGCCACCCGGAGGATCTCATCGGCTACTCGGCTTTCAATCCCTATCGAACAGGAGTGTGTCTCTTCTCCTTCAGTATCCAAGGCATAGACTCGAGTGTGGACGGTGTCGTCGGCTCCGATTTCTTCCTTGAAGTTCAGCGCGATGACGGGCCTCATGGCTTCCTTGGAGAGGCTGCAGGCGTCGATGGTAATTCCGTCGTAGAGGAGGCCTCCGTGGATCAGGATCGCCCTGATCTGGGGGTGGTGGCGGGAGGTCGTTATCATCTCGACAGATCCATCGGTTATGTCTGCCTCAGGGGCCATCGCCCTCATGACGCCGTCCAGCCAGAGGTTTCCCCTGAACACGACTCCCACTATGAGATACTCGTCCTCTGAACCTGTGCTTTTTGCGGCGAGGCCGAGGGTCCTAATCTCCTTCTTGACCCGCCTGATTTTGAAGGCGCTCATCTCTCGCTCCTCTCCGGGCGGGATAAAAAGGGGCGCTACCCGGTTATCTACGTTTGGACAGCTGGGCGTCGAACTTTGTTAGGAACTCGTTCACCTTCTTCTTTGCATCCCCAGCCGATTTCAGTAGCACCTTCCTCTGGTCCTTTCTCTTCTTCGTGTGGACGTATAGGACCGAGCGGTCCATCAGGGGGTGGGGCTTCGAGTAGCCCGCCATCTCCATGTCCTTGTTCGCCAGGAGGAAGCTCTGGAGGAGGTTGAGGAGGGTGTGGCCCTCGCCGCCGACCTCCATCTCAAGCCTGCCGTCTTCTTCGTTCACTATGTTGAGTTTCATGTCAGATCCTCTTTCCCGTAGGTGGATGCGAATTTTCTCCTCTCGGACCGGTCACACTTTGAGCATTGGAGTCGCCCTCCCTGTAGCTCCAGAAGGGTCCCGCACCTCGTGCAGTAGGCGTAGATCACGCCGTACTCCGGACCTTGGACGGAGAGCTGGATCATCCTGTTCTTGGTGTTGATTACCTTGGCCTTGATGGTGTCGCCGTTACGCATCGCCATGGTCATGTCCTTCGCATACTGCCTCTCGACGCCGCTGATGTGGATCTCACCGGTGTAGGGCGATGCGATAACCTCACCGTCGATGATGAAGATGTCGACCCTGGCGTCCCGCCTCATCACAGAGCCGACCTCGGCTATCACGTCGAGACCTTCGCGGGGGAGGGTGAGCTCCGGGGTCCTCTTTCTCACCTCGACAATCCTCTTCTTGAGGTCGAAGTGGGCGTTGCCGAGCTCCTCTGATCTGATGTCGCCTTCATGTTGGTAGGCGCCTGGGCCGTTTTGCAGCACCTCGATCACGGATAGTTTGTCCCCTGGGAGTACCGCTTTTTCCTTCATTGCTTTCTTCGGCATAGCTATCTCAACTCTTTCCCCGGCGTTATACGGCCAGATTAACACGATTTTGAGGACCGGTCCTCCCTTTTAATGGTCGCCGAAACTCCGGGGGTTCAGGGGCTGATATTGTCTCTCTTTTTAATAAACCCTATGATCGAGAAAAAAAGATTTGAACTCGACCCTCGTCGCCATCATGAGGGAAAACGGTGATTTTTTTTAATACTTGCAGATTTTTCCTCTGTAAAAATGCGGCGTTCTAAGCTAGAGTTTTCCAGTAAATACTGATCTTTTGAAGTATAGTGGACAAAATCGACTAAAAAAATGGAAACTGTTCTGGGTTGGTTTTTATGATTTACAGTGAAAACCTTAAATGAAGATGATAAGTATTAAAATTGGGTCAATATGGTTAACTGCCCAGTATGCGGGAAGCCTGCAGAGGCCACGGGGAAGGAGTTCAAGTTCGGAGTCTTCGAAGGCAAATCCTATCGCTGCCCAGCATGTAACAAGCCATTCAATGCCTTCTACCGAGATGGGAAGTTCAGTCACACCGTGCCCAAGGCGAAATGATCCTTAGGGGGTAGCACCCCACCTTTTTTATGTTGTCAGGGTTGGAGTGAGGGATCTGGTTTTTGTATTGTGAGGACGTGGTGCGGGAGCGTTGTTTTTTTGGTTGTTTCTTTTTTCATCCGAAGTACTGTCTGCCCCATGTCTCCTCCCATCTCCTCTCTTCGAGCATTATCTCTGCCTCGATGGTGGTGAGTATCGGTTGGGTCGTGTCCGGCAGGCCGTCGACTGCGATCCGGGGGCACGCGGTGTTCACATAGGCTTGGACTTCGGTGAAGTTCCCGAGCTTCAGGGAGGAGATCTCGTCGAGGCAGATTATGGCCGCCGTCTTCCCCTTTTTCTGGAGTCTGTCTCGGAGGGATCTCGCCGTGGATAGTTGGAACTGGCCAGGCTTGGTGCTCACGATGATGGCGTATCTCTCGGCTTCTTTCGCGGCGGTGATGGCCGCCATCCTGCGCTTGGCGAGGCGCATGATCTCGCTCTCTTCCAGTTTCTCAGCTGTCGACAGGTAGGGGTTGGCGATGACGACGGGTTTGCCCGTGGTGGCGGCGAGGCCCAGGGGGTGGAAGCGTCCTGCGCCTATGTATAGGAATCCGTCCACTTCATCCGAGATGGTCTCGGCTGTGGTGTAGTTGCAGCCCAGGATCTGGCCGTCGTGGGGGGTTGGGCCTGTTCCCTTGCCCGTGATGGGGGTCTTGCCGTGAGCTTCCAGGGCTCTTGCTGTCTCACGTAGCCTGTGGACGTGCTGGACGGTGGCGGCCAGGCCGATCTTCTCCCATTCCTCCATCAGGGGGAGGGCTCTTTCGAGGAGGGCTTCCGGGTCGAAGTCGACCCTGACTTCCACGTAGATGACTGGGATGCTCGACTTTACCGTCATGCCGCTGTGGCCGTAGTGGATCAGCAGGTCTGCGCCCAGGGCCTCGGCTTGCCTCGTGGCCAGGTCGCAGGCGCCGTAGCAGGAGTCTCCGCTGAGGAGTATCTCTGCGTCGGTGAGGGTTTCCAGTTCCTTGGTGAGGGTTAGGGCTTGGGGGCGGAGGCCGTCTGGGAGCTGGATGAGGACTCTGTCTGCGCTTCGTCTGTTGATCTCGTCGGCTGCGCGTCGGGTTTCGAGGTCGTACATGGGGGTTCTCCATTTGGGCTGGGGGGTTCCCTGTTTTTATTCTTTGGTTGTGTCTGTCTGGGATCCGGTGGGGTTCGGATCTTAGAAGTTGGGTGGTCAGTTGTTCCGCTTGACGAATATCCTGCAGGGGACGGGGAATTTTGCCGAGGCTCGCTTGAGGGCTTCCTTGGCGTGGCCGAGGCTGGCCTCGTCTACCTTGGCGATGAGGATGGGCTTGCCCCGCTTCATCCTGGCGGCGGTGCCGACGGCTTTGCCGTAGGCCCTCGCCATGCCCTCCTGGAATCGGTCGGCCTGGGCGACGTTGAGGCGCTTGTGCTCCCGTAGGACCTCGTGGGGGAATGGGACGATCTTGAGGAAAAAGTTCTCTCTTCCGAGGGGCTCCAGGATCCTGTTGGCGGCGATCCTCGCGGCTTCCAGGGCGTTGTGGCGGATCTGGCCTTCCTTGAGGTTGATGAGCTCGACGGTGTGGGTGAAGTCGCGGGAGGGGTTTCCCATGGTGAATTTGACGATCTTGCTGCCTGGGATGCCACCCATGTACTTGCGGCGGGTGTAGGACATGTTCTTTTTCTTCCGGAAGGTGCTGGCCTTCATGGCGTTTCACCATGCTGGAGGGGTTGGGTCTTAAAAAGTTAGTGCTGGGGGTTCTGGGTGGCGGGCTGCGATGGGGGTTTCCGGGGGATATAATTGTTACCGCTTATAGCGGTTTTTTCGCGTGTCGGTGTCTATGTGGCTTTTACTGTGCTGGCTTCGTTGTTTAGGGGGGTGTTTTTGGTATGCATTCGTACCCCTTTTGGTATGAATGGAGTCGGGGAGGGGCGGTATTCGGGTTCCGTTTGTTGAATGGCCGGGTTTTCATAGGCAGATGTATGACCCCACTCCCCCTTCTATCATGGGAAACTGTTTCCGAGGGTTTTTTCTGGATAAGGGGCTTTTTTCGGGGTTATCTGGCGTATAAAAATGTACTTTTTCATATTTTTCCCTACTTTGCAGTCCGCTATCTTCTAGCCTCAGTAAACGATTAAATATCCAGTAGAATAGACCTGAGTCCATGGATAAGAAAGCGGTAATCATCTACTGGTCAAAAACTGGAAATACAGAGAAAGTGGCACAAAGCATCAAAGAAGGACTCGATGATGCTGGTGTAGATGTCTCACTGTTGAGGACTGATGAAGCGGATGAGGTTGACTACTTCGACTATGACCTAGTCTGTATAGGCTTTCCATCGTACTTCTGGCATCCACCGAAGCCCATGGATGAGCTGTTGAAGAAGAACCTCAGAAATCATCGGAGCGAGGGCAAGATCAAATCAGGTTCACCTAGGATACCAGGGAAATATGCCTTAATATTCTGCACATATTCTGGTCCCCACACTGGTATAGATGAGGCTACTCCTGCGGGTGACTATGCTGGGCAGTTTTTTGAACACATTGGGTTTAAGGTACTCGACAAGTGGTACGTTCTCAGCGAGTTTCACGGGAGCTTGATTAATAGTACCGAGGGTAGGATGGGCGACATCAGAGGAATGCCGACCGAGGATGATCTCAGAAAGATCAAAGAAGACGCATCAAATTTAGCCGAGAAACTCTGATACTCATATCTCTCTAAACCGTTAAATCGTCTCAACCATTCTTGGATCCTGAGTTCTGATAATCCAAAATGGAAGGAGAAGATGGACATCACCTACGAGGAGATACTTCAGCCCCTCCTACTCGTTACTCCACCCCGGCATCGTGAACCTAGTCAGGGAGATGGAGCAGACCCTCGGGAAGGAGAGAGCCCACACCCCATGAGATCGTTGATCAGCCCTACATATTCGTTAAAAATTCCAAGCCTCCAGTATGACTGCGGATAATCATCCGAGCACAAATAGGGAGAGGGTCGAGGGACGGTGGCGCGCTATCTGGTGCCTGTTATTCTGGTCGTGGGTCTCATCACCGGGGGCACTTACATGTTCCTGTCGGGCGGGGTCTCGGGGCTGAAGGAGAAGGTGCAGGCCCTGGAGGCCGGGGGGCTGACGGTCGAGACCTCCAGCTGGGCGGCATTCCTAATTGAGTACCCGCCGAGCACCCAGTCCAGCCACTGGGTGGGCGCGAGGGCCTACCGATACGAGTACAAGTTCGACGATTGGGAGGTGTTCTTGGACCTGGCGAAGGGCGCCCACAGCGTCTGGGAGTTCGTGTACGGCCCGGGGCACTTCGTGGTCCACTACGACAAGAAGGCCGGGAAGCTCTGGTACCTTATGCCCTTCGAGGCAAACATCTTGACGGACTCCTTCGAGTACAACATGGTGTTCCAGTGGGTCGGATGAGGCGTCTCGCCCGCGAGAATTGTACCCAATCTGCCTATGGGTGCCATGAGATCTGGTCACGAGGGAGACTGGCTGTCTTTTCCCTTGTGGGGCTGG
>JAUWBQ010000140.1 GCA_030601645.1 Candidatus Bathyarchaeota archaeon
ATGAAGGAGCACATGCCAGCCCTGATGCGCCGGGGGGGCAGCATCAACGAGTTCATGATGACCGGGGGCCAGGCGACCGTCGCGACGCCGGAGTTCAGCCAGATCGTCTACTGCTGGAGGACCAGAAGCCTGAGAGACCAGAAAGCCATCACAGAGATCGTTGAGAGGTGCGCGAGGGGCGCGGCCCTTGTGACGGGGTGCAAGGTAGAGAGCCACCTCCTCACGGCCGTCCGGACGGGGCTCCCAAACTCTGTCCTCACGGAGAACATGATGGAAAACCTCAGGGAGATCGGGCCGCCCCGCCACACCTTGGAGGACATCGATTTCGCCAAGAAGATCCAGGAGAACCTCGGCCTTGAACCCATGGAGCATCCCTACGACGAGACCCTCACCGAGCCGGAGCACGCCTACGACAGCTTCCACCCGGCCGACGACGTGAACGAGTTTACATGGCACGCCCCCTCTGCCCGCCTCTACGTGAGCAAGTCACTGGCGCCTGTGCCCGGATTCAGGTACCCCCGATGGGTCGTCGCCGCCCTCTGCGGCACCGGAGCCACCCACAGGATCGGGGAGACCGCCGCCAAGGTGATGACGGCCACCGCCTTGGACCTCCTGGAGAACCCAGAGCTACTCGCGAAGGCGAGAGAGGAGTTCGAGAGGAGGAAAAGGGACCGCTACGAGGCCCCCCTGATCCCCGAGAGCCTCAGCCCACCTATTGGGCTACGTTGGCCCGAGTGGGTCGACCGCCCTGGCTCGGAGTGGTGGATCCCACCATAACGCCTAAAAACCGCCGCCCACCCCTGATACGAGTGACCGCGGAATGCAGAGGGTCGCCGAAGGCGTTCAACAGCTCGAGATCCCCATGAGGCACAACCCCCTGGGGAAGACCTACTCCTACCTCCTAGAGGAGGCTAGGACACTCATAGACACGGGCGTCCCCACGGGGCAGGCCTTCGAAGCCCTGGAAGAGCAGCTCGGCAAAGCCGGGCTCCGAGTCTCGGACCTGGAGAGGGTCATCGTCACCCACATGCACACTGACCATGTCGGCCTGGTTAGCAGGATAAGGGAGAGAGCCGACGTCCGAGTCATTGCCCACGAGGAGGCGTTGAAGGTCCAGGGGCTATGGGCCGAGAGGCGGGAGACGATCTACGAGGATATCAAGTCGGAGATCGTCATGTTCGGCGGTCGCGACTTCCTCGGGATATTCAGCCGATTCGAGAACGCCTTGAGAAGACCCCGGTGGAAGCTAGACGTTGACGAGACGCTCGGCGATGGCGACCTCCTAGAGCTGGAAGGATCGACCCTTAGGGCCATCTGGACGCCTGGGCACGCCCGTGAGCACGTCTGCCTCCACGACGCAGAGAGGGAGATCCTGTACTCGGGCGACCACGTCCTCCCCAAGATAACCTCCCACATAAGCCACCACACCTTCGTGGAGGGGGATCCCCTCAGGGACTACCTCGATGCCCTCGATCGCATAAGGGATCTGCCCGTAAAACTGGTGCTTCCCGGCCACGAGCGGACCTTCCAAGACCTCAGCGCGAGGATATCCCAGCTGGAGGCCCACCACGAGAGACGGTGCAACGAGATCAAAGAGTCCCTCCGGGCCGGGAAGAGGACGGTCTTCGATATCTCCGCGTTGATCTCATGGGACAGCAGGCCATGGGCCGAGATGAAGTTCTGGACGAAGAGGATGGCGGCCGCGGAGACCTACGCCCACCTCGTCTACATGAGGAACAGGGGAGAGGTAGATGAGAGCCACAGGGGCGGCCTCCTCTGCTATAGTCCTGTATGAAGAAGTTTCATCTCCAGACCTTTACGCCCTTCTCGTTGAGGTAGGTGGCGGCGAGGTCGGCGATATCGGGGGTCCTGAACGGTATGCGGAGCTCCTTCACCTGGATGATGATCTCCTTGTAGCTTATCTCGTCCACGTTCCTCTTGGTGACGTACTCTTCGAGGATGGTCTGGGCCACCCCCTCGGCCACCAGAAACTTGGGGCTCAGCATCTGGTAGTGGAGCCTGAGGGCCCTGGCCACCTCCTCGGTGGCGGCGCCTTCGACCGCCCAGACGATGGGGCGGGGTCCGCCCTTGGAGTACTTGACCTTTGAGGCCTTCAGGGCCGGGAGGACTATGCCCATGGATCTCAGCCGCTTGAGGGCCCTGTAGACGGTTGCCTCGGGGATGCTAAGCTCGTTCTGGAGGACCCAGGCCGTCGCGGAGCCGTGGAGGCAGAAGTACAGGAAGACCTCTGCGACGGCGGGGGAGGAGAAGACATTCTCTGTGAATGACAGGAGCTCCTGGATGTTCTTTAGGGTGGTGGCGAGGCTGTTCTCCTCGTTCAGCAGGAGCATCTGACGGTAGACATCGATGTACTTCTTGAAGTCGCTCCCCCCGAGGGGGGGCAACGCCGAGCGCTTTTTATCGCTCCTAGTACCATCTACCTTTAACATAGCGTGTAACCACGAACCCCGTCCACAGAAATTGCCGGAGACTCTTCGGAGTATCATCCCTTCCGATATTCTTATAAGATTACTTGTTAACATGTAAACAAGTAAACATTCTAGCGTGTGGACGTGTTATCGAAATGCCCCGTAAGACGGTCGCCATCCGAGGGCTCGACACGGAGCTCTACCACGAGGTCTTCACCATGGCCAAGAAGGAGGGCAAGCGCGTCTCCGAGGTGGTGAACGCGGCGCTGGAGGCGTTCCTCAACGGGGACCACCGGAACCAGGGCGGGAAGGGGGACGGTGATAAGGCCGCCAGCGTCTTCACCCTCAAGAACGACGGCGACATCTCCCTCTCCAAGAAGGACATCTTGGGACTCAAGGAGGAGGTGGGACCCTTCAGGATCGAGACATCTGGGAGGCTGACCTTCGAGAAGGACTTGGACAAGAAGACCCTGGGGAACATCGAGAGGATCGTCATCCACGACGGGACCATGGAGGTGCCCCGGAGCCTCTACCACCACTTCCTTATTAGAACGGACATCTTCGGTAAGATCGAGAAGTATTGACCCCCACAGAACGGGCCGGGCTCCGCCTCTTCGGGGTGGAAGACGGTAGCTTCGAGGCCTTTCCTACCGGTAAAAAAGCGTATTGTTTTCTCTGCGGAGTTGAAACAAAGGCGTCTCGGATCGTAGGCATCAAGCTCACCAAGATCCAGGTGGATGGGTTTGATGCCACCGAGAAGCTCCTGTCCATGCTGGAGGCCTTCGAGGGCGACGCCGTCATATTGGGCGGGATAACATTCGCCGGTTTCAACATCGTGGACCCCGTAAAAGTCCACCGGGAGACCGGCACGCCCGTGATAGTCTACTCCGGAGAGGAGCCGGATAACGAGGGCGTGTTTAACGCCCTGAAGGCCCACTTCGGCGACTGGAGGAAGAGGTGGAGGATCATCCAGAGCCTGGGTCCCATCTACACCGCCAGGCCGTTTCTTGGGGAGCCCCCGGTCTATTTCGAGGTGGTCGGGGGCACGCGGGAATGGGGCGAGAAGATATTGGCGGCTTCGGCGGCGGTGAGCAGGATACCCGAGCCCGTGAGGGTCGCCGGGATAATAGCCCGGGGCCTCAGCCCAGCTTGTTGAAGTCGATGGGGAACACGGCGTGGGTCTGGAGATCCACTATAGGGGCCACCCCGACCGTGGGGGTGAGGTTCACCCTCTTCTGGAAGGGGGTCTGGGCCTGCCATGAGCCCGAGGCTATGAGGGTGACTCCCTTGTACTTCTTGACTCCGTGGACGTGGATGTGCCCCATCTGGAATATGTCGGGGATCGAGGAGATGACGAGCCTATCCTCCCTCTCCGGGGCTATGGGAGTGGAGTTCCCGTAGATGGGCGCCACGTGCCTGCACCTGAGCAGCAGCTCCATGCCGTCGACGGGGTTGTGGAAGTCCATCCCCGGGACCTGGGACAGAATCTCGTCCAGCGCCTTGCCGTGGCATACGTAGGTTTCTACCCCGTGGAGGAGTAGGCGGCTGGGGTTCCCCAGAAACCGAACATTCCGGTTATCGTGGAGGGTCTCGGCGTACTCTTTGGGGATGGGGTCCTGGGGGAGGCTCTTCCTGGATGCGTCGTGGTTACCTGGCAGCATGATGATCTCAACGTGGTCGGGGAGCTCTGAGAGGAGCATGGCCGCCACCTCGTACTGCTCCCTTATGTCGGTGATCTCTAGTTCCTCCAGTTGGTTCGGGTATATCCCGATGCCGTCCACAAGGTCGCCCGCGATTATGAGGTATTTCACCCGGCCCGCCAGCCTCTTAGACTGGGGTGGCCCAAGTTCCATGTTCATCCACCTGATGAACCGGTCGAAAAGCTCCTTCTGGAAATGGTTGCTGCCGATGTGAATGTCGGCCAGAAAAGCTGCGCAGAGAGGGATCTCGGATCTGTTGGGAGGCCTGCTGGGAATGTCGGGCCAGATGAAGTCGTTCGCGATCATGAGATCCTGCCTGTACTTCATCCCGTCGACGCATATCACCTGGTCAACGAGGATTGACAGCCCCTTCCTCATGGTCTCGCCAGCCGAGGCCATCACCGTTACCGAGTCCTCCGCGTCCTCTATCTCCAGAAACAGCCGACCGCCGGACGCCCTCTTGTTTGTGACGATGCCTATGACCTTCATCTTGGACTTCATCGGCATCTTGAGGACGTCTCCGATGGTCACCGCGTCTCTCACGTCTAGCCTCTGGCGGAGGATCCTCTCAATCTTCCTGAATCTGCTCCTGAAATACTCCACGAACCCCTCCATATCCCCCGAGGCAACGGCGGGGATGTTGTCCAAAAGCTTGACCTCGCCTTCGTGTTCCGCCGCCAAGGGCTTCGTCCGGGGCTTCCTTGAAGCGAACCTCAACGGGTCCGGCTTCCTCTGGCTCTCCTCCCGAACCTTCTGGAGGAAGTCCTTGTCGAAGAAGAGGACTTCCTG
>JAUWBQ010000178.1 GCA_030601645.1 Candidatus Bathyarchaeota archaeon
GGGGAGGAAGACGGCTCCGTCCCCGCTGAAGAGGTGGAGGATGACCCCGGTGCCGAAGACGATCGTGCAGAGGGCTATGGCGATCCTCATGATCTCTATGTCGAGCTCCATCGCCTTCTTGGGCAGCTCTATGGCCCCTCCCTTGTATGTGAGCATTATGACCAGGATGCCGAGGAGGAGCCCGTTGAAGGCGGAGGCCAGCATCACCGTGAGGATGGCCACCTCCCTCAGGCTGGGGGAGAGGATCATGAAGCCCGTCATCACTCCCTCTGGGAGGTTCGAGGCCAGGCTGGAGATGATCCCCGTGACGTGGGCCGAGAGCCCGGTCTGGACGCTGAACTCCCTCAGCCCCTCAATCATGGGCTCGCCTATGAGGACCACGATCACCAGCCCCACGAGCATCGAGAGGACTGAGAAGGGCACTCCCTCCGGGCTGAAGAGAGACAGGAGAACGCCAGCACCCAGCAACGAGACGATCAGCATCTTGTTCTTTATCATGAGCCTTCCTCACTCCTCCAGAGGGAAGTAACCTCCCTTACCCCTCTCCAATCTTTAATCTCCCTTATGAGACTACCTGATATCGTCTAGATGGTCGAACGTCCTGCGATTGGACGCTTTCCATTGATTCGATTCTGGCTCGGCGTAAGAGGATGTGGGTAGCAATTCCCTGCGCGGCTATCATTCTTCGTAGACGGGCGGCTTGAGGTCCGGCGGCAGCGGCGACATGTACTTATGGTCTTTCGTCCTCTCCTTGAGCTCCTTCCACATCGCCTCGATGAGCTCGGGCTTGGTAAGGAGGTCGACTGCGGTGGCGGCGTGGACCTTGGCCGCGAAGACGGCGTTCTTGTGGCCGATTCCCACGCCTGCGGCGGCGGTGACCATCCAGCTGTGGCCCGGGGCCCCGAGGACCCGGCTTCCTGTGTTGAACTCGGCGGTGGGGGCGTTCCAGCTCACGTCGGCGGTGTCGGTGCTCCCCCCCATGGTCTCCCCCTCCCCGAAGGGGTCGACGATGTCAGGGTTGAGATCGAGGTCCATGAGGTCCTCCCAGCCTGGGCATGCGTAGCCCGAGGTCCTCTTGTCCTCGGGGTCAACGTTCTCCCCGATCTTCCGGGCGAACTCCAGCTCCTCTTCCGTGTAGGTCGGGGCGCCGATCTCCCGCATGTTCTCGACCACGAGCTCCGCCAGGGCCCTGTTCGGCAGCTTGTTGTAGATGCCCGTCTGGAACTGGACCTCCAGCTCGGTCCGGGTCATCTTGGCGGCCCCCTCGCCGATGTCCAGTATCCAGCCGTAGATGTGCTCGACGATGAGCCTCGTCGGCGCCCTGATGTAGTACCAGCTGCTCGCCCTGTCGGGGACGACGTTGGGCTGGCCCCCGCCCTCCTCGATGATGTAGTGGATCCGGGCCGAGGGGACGACGTGCTCACGCATGTAGTTGACCCCGTTGTTCATGAGCTCCACGGCGTCCAGGGCGCTCCTCCCCTGCCACGGGGTGCTCCCAGCGTGGCTCGTCTGGCCGTGGAAGACGAACTTGACGCTGTTCAGGGCGTTGCTGCTCCTGAGGCTGACGCCGTGGGCGACGCCGATGTGGTGGCCCAGCACCGCGTCCACCCCGTCGTAGAGGCCGTCCCGGACCATGAAGACCTTGCCTATGCCCTGCTCCTCGGCCGGGGTGCCCAGGAACTTGACGGTCCCCTTCAGTTTCGCCGCCTCCATGGCCACCTTGGTGGCGATGGCTCCTCCTACCCCCGAGGCCCCGTAGAGATTGTGGCCGCATCCGTGGCCGGGCGCCCCCTCGACTATGGGGTCCTTGTAGGGCACCTTCTTCTGGGACAGAGCGGGCAGGGCGTCGTACTCCCCCTGGATGACTATCACGGGTCTACCCTTGCCCCAGATGGCCTCGATGGCCGTGGGCATGTCGGCGACCCCTAGTTTGGTTTCGAATCCGTGACCTCTCAGGATCTCTGCGATGAGTCTGGACGATTTGAACTCCCTCATTGGGAGTTCGGCGAACTCCCAGATCCTGTCGCTGAGATCGATGATCAGGTCTCTGTTTTCCTCTATCCAGTCCAGCGCGATCGATTTGGCAGAAGACATGATAATATGGTCCTCCATGGGTGATTTACTGTTTTGGGTCGCAAGAAACAGTCCTTATACCCCTGCTCGCCGAGGTAAGATATGACCAGACGGGATGATCTAACGTGTCCTTTGAGCTAGCCCCCGAAGAGTTCGCCAGGGCCAGAGGCGCATTCGAGCCCATGAGTCACAACCTGGCTGTGGAGTCGATAATTAGGGGCCACACTCCTGGGATCATCTACGTGGACTCCAGCCTTGAGCCGTCCTCCGCCCTCACATGGTTCAAGCATAGGGTCTTCCTCTCAGGGGACCCTGAGACCCAGCCTTTCAGGATGGGTGTCTCGGAGATCCTGTCCGGTCCCTACATGGAGACGATCATCAGCCATGGGGGCACCGGGTTCGTCATCTACTACCATCCGGAGAGCTGGGCTGACTACTTGGACGAGATGCTCCCGGGTACTTCTCACACGAGATCCACGAGGCTATACTACCACCTGTACGCGCCCGAGAAAAAAGGGGACGTGTCTCCACCGGAGGGATACGCGTTGCTGCCGGTCGACTCGGGGTTGCTGGAGAGGACGGATCTCGCGGGCCTCGATGGAGTCGTGGAGGAGATGCGGTCGGAGAGGCTCACGGTCGAGGCCTTTTTCGAGAGGAGCTTCGGCTACTGCGTCGTCCACGAGGGCGCTATCGTGGGCTGGTGCATGTCGGAGTACAACGCCGGTGACCGTTGCGAGATGGGTATCGGCACGGCCGAGGAACATCGAAGGAGAGGACTGGCCACCCTGTCCGGCTCGGCGGTTATTCGGGAGGCGGTATCCAAGGGAATAACGGACATCGGCTGGCACTGTCACGAGAGGAATATGGCTTCCGTGGCGACGGCGGAGAGGCTGGGCTTCACGAGGGTTCTCGAATACCCGGTCGCTTGGGTGGCCCTCGGTTGAGGCTTGACCCCCTCATTCGCACGTTCTAGGGGTCGTCTCCTCTCTCGAAAAGCAGGTAGTGGTTCACCATGGTCGGGGTTCCCTGAGCCTGATAGGTATGGAGGCGCCAGCCCTCCCGCTGGAACTCCTCTATGACCTCACCGACCCTCTTGTGGTGGCCGACCTGGACGCACGTCCATTCCTTCAATAAAGTTACCTCCATGCAATAACATAATAATCACCAATATATAGTTATCCCACATACAATATAGTGATTATACTAAACTATATAGTCAATTGCATTGTTTCGTGTGTGGTGTACGGGGGGGCATCGAGCGCGCATAAATTAAAAAAAACTGGTACGGAATAAGTGCCTAACACAGATTTTTAGTAAAACTTCATTTTCGTTTGGATCTCTGAGCATTCGCAACGAGGTCGTACTCCAGTAAATTTGTGTGTTGCCTCACGATTTTTCACTCATTCAGAAAGTATGTAATGGGAGTGTTGCCGGTCCTGGAACAAGGGTGTTAGCTGCCCGGGAGTGGGAGCCCACTTGGCCGAGCTGTTACGCCATTCTTCCTGCGACGATATCCCCGATATCCAGGATCCAAAGACTCCATTAGGCCCGTAGCCCTCCCCAGTAAATTCTGGGGCGCATCACCGCTTAAAACTTCCATGGAAAAAGCCATACTGGCCAGAGGGCCAGGGCAGTTCCAAATCAGATCCGCAAACCGATCGAAGCTCTGCCCTCCAT
>JAUWBQ010000091.1 GCA_030601645.1 Candidatus Bathyarchaeota archaeon
GCTTCATCTCTATGGGGCCGTATCTGATTGATTCTCCTGTGGTTGTGTCGGTGGCCCATATGTAGTGGGGTCCGACTTTGTCTGAGGGTATCTTTATCTCGCACTCGAAGGTGCCGTCGGGTTTGCCCTCTGTCGTGTTCAGGAGATGGGCGTAGGTACCGGAAGCGTAGTCCCAGAATATCTTTACTTCCGTGCCGGCTGTGACTCCGTCGCCGAAGACGTGGACCAGGTCTCCATAGAAGCCAGAGCTGATGGGGTTAAGGTCTTCGTTGGTCACATTGGTTATACTCAGTGCCGCGTTCACGGGCACCGGGGTCATGGATATTAAGAATGTAGCGATTACGAGGATTGATATCTTTCTCTTCATCTCTCTTTATCTCCTTTCAGATTAGAGTGGGAAACATGCAAGGGAATACTTCAGGGAGTCTCCTCGGCTATTTCCCACGCAACCAAAGGTTATGGGGCTGAACATCGATATAGCCCTTTATGGAGACCATAAAGGTCCGTCCCTTTCATTTGTGTTTACGGAGGATATTATTAGGTAAATTTTTCATACTTTAGTATAATTAGGAGCCACTTCACAGGTCGCCTCAACGCTCTCAAAGTGAATAAAAAAAATGACAAATCAAGGCTATGAAGAAAAATTAAAATGACAAGCTGCTACCTGGCTCCAATTAACATTTTTAGTTCAATTTCTACGGCGTAGATGCACATTTCAATAGATTAAGGATGAGGTTGAAACGAGTGATATGGAGTTAATGGAGATGGAGCAGAATTTTCCACCGAGAAACCCCGGTTATCCTCGAAAAAGAGGTAGCCGCACGCATGAAGTTTAATAAAACGACCCCGCGCACAGCGGCTGAAGATATCAACCAGATCATCCGTCGATAAGTAGTTCTTGACGATGGTGAACCTGTTACCGTCCTTCAGCGTCTTGATCTTGTACGTGCGTTGGTCTTCCTTCCTCTCGACGATTTCGCCGCCTATGCCCTCGACATAGATGTTTCGGCTATGAGCACACTGGCTCCATCTTGGAGCACCCTATGAAACTCCTTCAAGAAGGGATGGATCCTTTCTCTGGGAATGTGGGAGAACCATGAGAATGCCAGCCCGCCGTCGAACGAGTCGTCATCGAAAGTGAGGTCATAGGCGTCCTCTCTCTCGAACTCGATGGGGCAGCTATACTTCTTCAACTTGGCTAGCTCTATCACATCCTCCCTGATATCCGTGGCGACTATACGCTTCACCGTCTCGGAAAGGATCTTCGTCCAATAACCGATCCCGCAAGCGACCTCCAAGACCCTCCTTCCTGCGAGGTAGTCCTTTATAGTCTCCGCGATGAGCCCCTGCTCCTCTTGACGGTTGTCATCTTTCCAGTCATAGATCTCCTCGTACTCCCCTGCTCTTCTTCGATAGTACTCGAAGACGTCGGACATATTTGCACAAAAAAGGCAATATCATATATAAAAACAACTCTATCAGACATTTACTAAGCAATTAATTTTTATATCGAAAACGCCCATAGCGCAATATGCAGGGTATAATCGGAATTTTTTCAAGAGAAGATGCGGCAAAGAAGGCTCTGTACACACTCTACGGCGTCCAGCACCGGGGGCAGGAGAGCGCCGGCATCTCTGCGGCTGGAGACCGCTCCCTGAGGACCTGGAAAGGGAGAGGCCTCGTCTCAAACATCTTCGACGAACGGTTCAAATCGTTCACCCACCCGGACGACTACGTGTATATCGGGTGTGCCTCAGGCGAAAGCACGAATCACCTCGACATACCCCCCTTGGAGATCGAATCGGAGCGTTACAAACTATCGCTTTCCATGGATGGCTACATACCAGACAAAGAATCCGTGTTCAACGAGGAGGTCATCGGCTACTCGATATTCCAAAAGTTGGTCCAGACAGACTCGATAGTGAAGGCTCTAGCCGGTACAATGAAGGAATTCGATAACTCTTACTTCTCGATGGTGATGGCCTTTTTCGACAAATCAAAAGAGAGAAGCGAGCTTGTAGCCGCACGAGATCGATATGGGATAAGGCCTCTCTACATCGGTTCATATGCGAGCGAGGTTTTCGTCGCCTCAGAGTCGGCCCCCATTGATGTCATGGAAAGCATGGGCCAGAAGATTGAAGAGAAGAAGGACATCCTCCCAGGGTCAATAGTGCGAGCGAATGACAATGGACTGACAGAGACAAAGGTGATGGAGCCCAAGCGCGCCCACTGCGCATTCGAGTGGGTCTATTTTGGTCGGCCAGATTCCATCATCGAAGGCAAGACGGTTCACTCAGTGCGGAAAAGGCTTGGCCACGCCCTTGTGGGGATGCACTCCCTCAAAACACTATACAACCTGACGGAAGGGCCCAGGGAGGACATTGTGCTGATCCCCGTCCCAGACTCCGGGAGATCTGTGTGTATGGGGGTAGCAGAGGGATTAGGGATCGACGCCGATGAGGGTGTTATCAAGAACGCATATTTGGGCAGAACTTACATCATTGACGACCCCAACTTCCGGAAGATAGCCTCCGACTTGAAGCATAACATCATCAGGGAGACGGTGAAGGGAAAGAAGATCGTGATAACCGATGACAGCATCGTCAGGGGCACTGTGAGCGAGTCCATCGCCCAGAACCTGCTGAAAGCGGGAGCGGCAGAGGTAGACTTCCTTGTGAGCTACGGGCCTATCTTCCACCCGTGCTTCTCCGACCCAGAGGACAAACCCTTGGCGGCTTCACAGCATGAAGGGAAGAGCCCTTTGGAGGTGGGCGAACTCGTCGCGTCTAAACTGCCATCCATCCATAACGTCAGGTACAACTCGCCAGAGAACGTGGTGAACGCCATCGGACTCCCAGAAGAACACCTCTGCGTCCACTGCATGAACGGCCGCAGCCCTTTCGATGCCTACCCCCCTGAAACTCTGCATGAAAAAAGGTAAGTTTGAAGTATCCCCCCGTTGTCCTTTCACGAAGTGGAGAGACGTTCATATGGGCGAGAAGATAATCGGAATCCTCGGAGGCATGGGACCTGAGGCCACAGCCGACCTGTTCTACAGGATCATCAGGGCCACGCCGGTGAAGAGAGATCAAGATCACGTCAGAACGATCATATACAGCGACTCGAAGGTCCCGGACAGGACCCCCGCCATCCTCGGGGAAGGCGAGGACCCGGTCCCCGAGATGCTCGTGGCGGGGAAGGCTTTGGAGGGGGCTGGGGCCGACTTCCTCATCATACCCTGCAACACCGCCCATCACTTCATAGATAGGCTCAGGGAGAAGCTTTGCATCCCGATCATCCACATGATCGAGATGACCGCCGAGATGGTCAGGAAAAAGATGCCTCAAGTAAAGAGGGCCGGCCTCATCGCCAGCGACGGCACCCTCAAGAGCGGGATATACGATAGATTCTTCAACAAGGTTGGAGTCGACATTTTGGCCCCCTCAGAAGAGATGCAGAAGGAGGCCATGAAGGCCATCTACGAGCACATAAAGACTGGGAACCTAGAGGATGGGCGTGACATTATCATAAAGATATCTGAGAGCCTCTTGGAGGGAGGCGCCGACATGGTGATCTGCGGATGCACCGAGATATCCCTGGTGCTGAAGGATGGAGATATAGCAGTACCCGTCGTCGATCCCCTGCAGGTGCTGGCGGAGACAGCGGTAAGGATAGGTCTCGGGGAGAAGGAACTATAGAGATCACGCTCTTCATATGCATACATTCTGGGAGTGTTTGATTCGGATTTTGCACCTAGTTTAGATGTTTCCTTATTATTGAAAGTAGAAAATCGATCTTTTATACAAGAACGTGTCATCTATCAGCCTTCATGACGTGGTTTTTTAATTTCTATCTTTGAAGTTGGGTGATATCCGAGTACTATTTAAATAATTTAAATAGAGGTTGGGCCTTTATATACCGAAGGCTATGAAGTTCGTCCATCTCAAATCATTGAGGGACTTGGTGATGCTCGTCGCCTCGTCCCCCACGATGAACGTAATACAGCACCTCCAGAACGAGGATAGTCATCTCTACTTCATCATCGGGGGAACCCTGAACGAGATTTTCCTCTACTTCGTGAAGCTGGACGATGCGTTGAAGGGGGGCTTCGTCACGTATAACACCTATACTGGGGAGATCGGCTTCAGCGATAAGCTCGTTCACGAGCCGAATCAGAACTCGTTTCCCGTTGTGGAGATAGAGAACCAAGACCTCCTCCCAGAGGAGCTGTTGAGCAGGGTGAACAGCCTGTAGAGTAGAACCCTCTAGATTATGAAGTGGTGTGTTGAATGATGGAGAAACACGTTGATATAAGCATCGAGAACGTGGTCGCCTCCGCATCCCTAGACCAGAAGATCGACCTCCTCGCCATCATGAAGGTCTTCAGGAACGTGGAGTACAGGCCCAAACAGTTCCCCGGCCTCGTCTTCAGGCTGAAGAGGCCCAAGACGGCCACCCTGATATTCGGGTCCGGGAAGATGGTCTGCACCGGGGCCAAGTCGGAGAAGATGGCCCGGAGCGCCGTGAAGAAAGTGGTGAGGGAGCTCAAGAACAACGGGATCATCATCTTGGGGAAGCCCTCTATCGTCATACAGAACATCGTGGCGTCTGCCAACCTCCACGGTAAGATCGACCTAGAGACCGCGGCGGACATCATGGACAACGTGATGTACGAGCCCGAGCAGTTCCCCGGCCTCATCTACAGGATGGGCGTGCCGAAGGTGGTGATGCTCCTCTTCGCCAGCGGAAAGCTCGTCTGCACAGGCGCCAAGCATGAGAACATGGTCAAGGAGGCCGTCCACAAGCTCCACGGCCTCCTAGAAGAAGACGAACTCATCTACTACGAGTAGAACCATCCTCCTGAGGTTGAACCGTGCCAAGGAAAAACGATCTGGATAAAAGAGCCCTACTGCTGATAATCGAAGCTGGAGAAGAGGGAATACTCCAGAGCGAAATGTGGAAAACTCTGGACGCGACCAGCCGGGAGGGGTCCAGGCTCGCCCTCAAGTTCGAGGAGAAGGGCGTGGTGGAGAGGAAGAAGGTGCTCCACGAGGGCCGGTGGACCTACAAGCTGTTCTCCCAGACCAAGATGGTCACCATCGACTCCATAAGCGACTGCCCTTGCATCACGTGCGATGGCCTCGACAAGTGCTTCCCCGGGGGGCAGGTCACTCCGATAAGCTGCCGTTTGCTGACCCTTTGGATGGACCCTGAGCTGGCGGAAGAGGTCTCGAACGAAGAGGCGAAGACGGGAATCTGATTTGGGCGACGGCTTGAAGGAGTACCTAAAATACTTCGCGTTCTTCATAGTCATAGCTATCGTGGCCTTCGGGGGCATACAATTCCTCAAGGCCTCCCTGAAAACCCAGTACCCCGTAATGGTCGTGGTGTCCGAGAGCATGATCCCCACTCTGGGGGTCGGGGACTTTATACTGGTGGGCCAGATCCAGGACTTCGATGATGTGGTCGCAGAGCCCCAGCCCGAAGGGGACATCCTCGTCTTCTTGAAGCCCGGCACATCCGACGAGTACATCGTTCACAGGGCCGTCGAGAAGACTAACAATAACGGCGAATGGTATTTCGTTACAAAGGGGGACAACAACGCGGTCCAGGACGGCCGCTCCGTCAAAGAATCGAATGTCATGGGGAGGGTCATAGGGGATATTCCGATATTGGGCTATTTCCCGATGCTTATCAAGACCTCCCGGGGGTTGATCACGGTGGTAGGGCTGATGGGCATCGTCTTCTTCGCTGACTATATCATGCCCGATAAGAGGGAGGAGAGGACAGGCGGAAAATTCCCGTGGTTGACAATACTGCCTTTCATCGTCGCCCCACTGGTTTTCATATTTTTCTCCTTCATGCCTGACAACCGGCTGGACCTTGAGCTCGCAGCCTTGGCCGCTTGGTATGTTGGATGTCTGATCGCCCCAATGGCCTTCGAGGATGACGACATGGGCCTCATGTTCTGGCTCTACCATTTCGTCTTGACCATGATCCCTCTGGGCTGCGATCTGGTTTGGTGGATGACAGGCATCACTCCTAGCGAATGGTGGTACGTAGAGGGGAGCACCGTCCCCATCACGTTCCTGCTGCAGAGGGAGACGCCCATGTTCATCGAGGCCTTCGAGCGGTTCGCAATCCTCCTCCTCCCCGGATGCGCCCTCTTCTTCATAATCACAATGTTGAAGCGGCGGGGTTTCGAGCCCATAATGACTTCAAGTCGTTGGATTCGCCGCGTCCCAGGGTAAACGGTTATTATTGTTCATGGCATTCTCGTCTGTGATAGGTTTGGTCATACGTGTGGAATATCTCTCAGAAGATGAGTCTCTATCGTTGAAAGAAGCTTTGGAGATATGTCTAAAATGCGCTGTCTGCTGTGTCGTAAAAAATCATTTCTGCCATGTCCAATTTGACAGTCAGTTCGATGCGAAAAACACATATGTCTACGAATGCCTCGGTGCGGAAGATCCTTCGAAGAACCCCAACATCTGGATGTGTGTCTCCTGCCATAAATGCGAGGAGGTCTGCCCCTACGATGTCTCCCCCGTCGAGTTCATCGAATCTATGAAAGCTAGGGCTTTCGAAATGGGTCACGCCCACCCTATGATCGTGGGGGAGGTGGAGAATATTGCATCATCCGGATACGCCTTCCCTCTGACGCCTTCATCCAGGAGGCAGAGGGAGCAGCTAGGTCTCGAACCATTAGGATATGGAGCGACCGAGGATGTCAGAACGATCTCTGAAAAAACAGGTCTCGCCAAGAAGCTGCTGCGTTACAAGGAGGACAGGGTATGAGATACGCCTTTTTTAAAGGTTGTTTTCTACCCGTTAGGCTTCCTCACATCGAGAAGATCTCAAGAAACGTCTTGGAGGAGCTGGGGGTGAGGCTCTGCGACATCGAAGGGTTCAGCTGCTGCCCTGAGCCCGTAGGATTCTACAGCAACGACAAGCTAACGGGGACAGCTCTCGCCGCCAGGAACATCTCCCTCGCCGAGGATGAGGGTATCGATCTCCTCACCCTCTGCAACGGTTGCACATATACGCTGAAACAAGTCAACTCGGCCCTAAAGGAGAACGACGAGCTAAAGACAAGGGTCAACGAGATCCTTGCGGATACCGACCACCAGTTCAAGGGGACCATAAAAATCAAACATTTCGCCACGGTATTAGTGGAAGACCTCGGGCTCGAAAGAGTGGCCAAGAAAGTCGTGAACCCCATCGAGGGGCT
>JAUWBQ010000133.1 GCA_030601645.1 Candidatus Bathyarchaeota archaeon
CTTTTCAAACAGGCCCGGGACATGGCCGAGGCCTACGAGAAGCCCGTCCTGATCCTGGAGGGGCGGATGTCCAGGGCTTTCAAGCGGAGCAGAATGAGGCCCGCCTCAGTGTACGGCGCCCTCTCCAGCCTGGTCCTCGACTATGGCGTGTCCGTTGTCCCGACGGAGGATCCCGAGACCACGTCTATCCTCCTCCACCGTATGGCCTACAGGGAGCAGGTCAGGGATAAGCGGCCCGTTCAGCTCCGGAGCGTGAAGCGGGACATGCCCCTTCACAGGAAGCAGGTCTTCCTCCTCTCGGGGCTTCCCCAGATCGGTTCGACCCTGGCTGAGGAACTGCTGAGGCGTTTCGACAGCCCCTTCAGGGTGATGGAGGAGTTCACGAGCGCCGAGATCAGCGTCTCGAGCAGCGGTAAGACGAGGCGCCTCGTGGGCTCCCTCTCCGAGGTCAGGGGGGTCGGTCCTGTGATCGTTGAGAACGCCCAGAGGCTGCTGACGGAGTCTTTCTCGGATCTCTGCGATCTGGAGGAGGATGGGGGCTAGGGTCTTTCTCTGGGGAAATACTTTAATCTCGTTCTCTCCGTCCATTCTGTGCTGTGGGCCCGTAGCAGAGTGGATAATGCACCGGCCTCCGGAGCCGGAGACCATGGGTTCGAATCCCATCGGGCCCGCTACTAATTAGGTGCGAAACCATTTTATCATAGCCGCATCGGATTTTCGGTGAACAATCACAGGATCACACTGGATAAGAGCTGTCCAAGATGCGGACTCGCGCCAGCCCGTTGCTAAATTGCATCCTTTCGTCAATGTTTCGCGCGCGAAAATTTTCTTTCTTCCGCTTCCCTATTCTCATCTACTCTCTCCTTTTACACCCACATATTTTTCAGAACGGAGTAAATGACTACGCGCGCGTCCTGATAATATTACGCTTTTACGGCGTAGATGAGACCGTCGCCATTGGGAAGTATCTCCCTCTCGATGTTCATGAATCCTGCCGCGAGGAGCATCTCCCTGTGGTCTCCCTCAGAATAGTATCCGGCCTCATCCTCCCAGTTGAGGTTGATAAGGTACCAGCCCACCTCCTCGACAGGGGTGGTCTTGGAATCATCCATGATGTGCCCAAGTATGAAGATAGAGCCACCAGGGTTCACTGACTCTCCCATGTTCTTTATTGCGGTCCGCGCGTGTTCCGGGCTGAGGACCTGGATAATGGCTCTAAGGATCAACGCGTCGAACTTTTGCTTGCATGGGCCCTCCAATATGCTTCCCTCAATCACAGTGATGTCTGTCATGCCCTGTTCATTGAGAAGTACCTTGGCGACGGGGGTCACCGATGGAAGATCGATAACCGTGTACTTAACCTCTGGATAGGCCCTCGCTAGCGCTGCCGCCAGACCTCCCGATGCTCCACCGATGTCAGCGACGGTGCTGTAGCGGCTAAAGTCGAATCTCTTCGCGAGCTCTTCTCCGGCCTTGACAGCTACTGGCATCGTTCCCCTGAACGTGCTGAGGAGGGCATCGAAGTTCAGCCCCTCATAGTCGAAGCTATCGATAGCTTTTCCCTGTTTGAAGGTCTCGCCTGTCTTGATGCCCGCCTCAAACGCCCAGTACTTTAGGTAGGGGTTAACGGCAACGTGCTCTCCGATGTAGTCGGGTTTCCCCGTGACAAGGTAGTGGCTGGTCTCGGGGGTGTTCGCGACTTTTTCGCCGTCGACCTCCAGCAACTCGGCGGCGACGAGGGCATTGAGGAGGCGTTCCACGAAATGGGGTTTGGTCTCTAGTGCGGTCGCAACCTCCTTTACCGTCAAGGGACAGTTATCCAAGATTGAGAAGACGTCGAGCTGGGTCCCGACGAAAAGGGCGATGGAGGACCAGAGTGAGGTGGAGTGCCTCATGATGGTTGTAGGTTTCATTGTCTCGCTCATTTCGGTAACCCCAGGAACTGGATTAATATTCTTCGGAGAATCATGTCCTTCTCCTTAATCTACTCTAAATCCAATTATATGATAAATCTTCGGTGCGCGCGCGAAAGACATTGTGTATGGTGAAACTATACAAATTAGGCGGGCGCGCGCAACTCGTGGCTGAACCATACGTCTACAGCCGCGCGCGCGACAGCCAGCTTGCGGGCCTGAGGTTCTCTGGCTCACCTGAGTACGAGATAAGTTATTAAACGATCATTGGAATGCCTTAAAAATAATACAAGGTGGAAAAGACTTGGAAGAAATATATTACATAGAAACTAATGGAAGGGGAGTCAAGAGCGATAGCATTGCAAGGGAGATTGTCGACACGATCGCTACCGCAGCTCTAAAAGACGGAAACGTGGCCATCAGCTACATGAGTTACGGCGATGACCCCGTCAGAGTGGGGATACCGATGAAAGCCTTCGCTGCTGTGAGCTCGAAATGGGAGTATATAGAGGGTGAGGTCGCTCGCTACAACCCGGATAGTGTCAATGTAAGTTTTATTCTAGATCAGACGCTCTCAAAGGGCGTTGAGAACTGGGCGAACATGGGGCGCCGATCCATTCTGGAAAAAATCAAGCTGGGTGCTTTAGTCATAGTAAACACCACCAGGACTCCCGAGGAATATCTAACTTATCTACCTAAGACGGAATTGGAGTATACTCTTGTTACCCTAGATGGGGGAGATATCGAGAGGCCAAGCGTTCTGCCGCTTCTTGGGGCATTTGTAGCCGAGTCTTCGATCGTCTCGGAGCAGGCTTTGCATGATACGTTGGGTGAGAAATACCCCAACCTAGAAAAATTCGTTGAAAGCGCCGCGACGTTGAAGAAGATGAAGGTGCCCAAAGGCGCGGGAGGCATGCCGCCGTACGGGCCTCCTCCCAGGCTACCAGGAGCCTCTGAGATGCCGATCGCCGTCGTGGTCCCAGCTGTCCCCGAAAAAGGCCGGAATCCTAATTATAAGACGAGTAGCAATCGAACCTACAAGCAAAGTATAGATCTCGATCAATGCATCCGCTGCAAGAATTGCTGGATATTCTGCCCGGATGGTGCTATAGATATGAGGGGCGATGAGCTCCCCTCGATCGACTACGACTACTGCACAGGCTGCGGAATCTGCGTGAACACCTGCCCCGTCGGCGCGATAGATTCACAGATAGAATTCAAGGTGGAGGTTATGAAATGAGTCAGGTTGAAGCGAGAAGGGAACTCATCACGGGCTGCGTCTCTGTGGCCCACGCGATCCGACTCTCAGATGTGGACGTTATAGCGGCCTACCCGATAAGGCCCTATACGGGCGTCATGAACGCCGTGGCTGAGATGCTGGGCGCGGGCGAGTTCGACGCAGAGTACCTTGTTGCAGACTCTGAGCACGGCCAGTTCGAGATAGGCAAGCACGCATCCATGGTTGGAGCCCGCGCGTTCGTCGGGAGCAGCGGTGTGGGATGGGCATACGCCATGGAAGCGATCGTAATCACGGCGACGAACCGAGCCCCGGTTGTGGCCCTGGTCGGCAATAGGGCTCTGGATGATCCAGGTGCCTTCGGCACCGAGCATAACGAGACTTTCATGACGAGGGACATAGGTTGGATGTTTAGCTGGGCGGCCGACGCCCAGGAAGCCATGGACCTGACTCTGCTATCCTATAGGATTTCGGAGGATCCGAGGGTCATGCTTCCCAGCGCTGTCTGCGCAGACGGGAGCTTTGTTACTCACATAAAATACCCTGTAGACATCCCATCTCAGGAGCAGGTGGACCAGTTCCTACCACCCTACAAGCGCAGTTCCGCACTTCACCCAGATAATCCATTCACAGTGGCACCACAGTGCAACGAAGAGTACGTCTTTGAAACGAGGAAGCAGATTGACGATGCCGTGAGGAGAGAGCACGAAGTCGTACTGGAGGCCCACAAGGACTTCAGCAAGATATTCGACCGTCAGCACGAGCCTTTCCTTGAGACGTATATGACGGAAGATGCGGATATCATATTTATCGGGATAGGGAGCTTGGCACTCGCCGCGAGGGCTTCCGTGAGGGAGCTCAGGAAAAGAGGGAAGAAGGTCGGCTTTATCCGTATCAAGCGGTTCCGCCCATTCCCCACCGAAGAGCTGAGGTCGCTCCTTAAAGGGCGGGAGGCCGTGGGGGTCGTTGACATAGACTTCTCTTTCGGCTCCCCCAACCACGGAGGAGTCGTATATCAGGAGATAAGGTCTACTCTCTACGATGAGCCCGATAAGCCACCGATCGTAAATTTCATCGCTGGATTGGGTGGGAGGCCCGTTACTGTGGCCACATTCAGAGAGATGGTAGATATAACCTTCAAGACGGCTGAACGAGGGAAGCCGGAGAGGGATGTCTATTGGATAGATGTGAGGGTGTGATGAAAAATGAGTAAGATAAGAGTAGAACCAATGGCTGGAGTCCCAGAAGACGAATTCTACGCCTCAGGTCACAGAACCTGCCAAGGATGTGGCCCCGCCCTGGCCTGTAGGCTAGTGGCTAAGGCTGCAGGAGGCAGAACCATATTCCTAGGCTCGACCGGGTGCATGTATGTGGCTAACACAAGCTACTACTCGACACCTTGGATCGCCCCCTGGATGCACACGCAGCTCGGAGCAATCGGCTCAGCCGCCGTGGGCACAGCAGCGGGCCTCAGGGCCCTCATGCGTAAGGGGAAGATACCCGAGGAGAAGATAAACGTCGTAGGATTGGGCGGGGATGGTGGAGCCATGGACATAGGCCTATCAAGCCTCTCCGGCGCCATGACCCATGACCAGGACCATCTGATCGTTCTCTACGACAACGAGTCATACGCCAACACGGGCATACAGGCTTCGAGCCTGACGCCTTGGGGGGCGAACACAACTTTCACGCCGCCGGGGGCTATCGAGAAGTACAGGGTCGGAAACCCGAGGCATAAGAAAAACGCAGCGCAGCTGATAGCGGCAGGCCATCCGGAAGTCAAATATGTCGCCACGGCCTCAATCGCTTACCCCCAGGACCTGATCTCTAAAGTTAGAACGGCGCTTGCGAAAGGTGGCCCAACCTTCATTCATCTTCTTGCGCCCTGTCCAAAAGGGTGGGGATTCCCCGCAGATAA
>JAUWBQ010000134.1 GCA_030601645.1 Candidatus Bathyarchaeota archaeon
TCTCCCAGGAGGGCGAAGGCCTCCTCGCTGATCGGCTTCAGCAGCCTGCTCGGATCAGGTTCATCGTTCATCGTGCCCACCCGATTAAATCAAAACAATCATTTGATCATTTAAATGTCATTTGGTTAACAAAACATAATCGTTATACCAGAGCCCCACGATCTCTATCACAGTGAAAAAAAAATGAGCTCAGAGAAAGAGTCCTATCTGATTGTAGACATCAACGCCCGTCATACAAAAGCCGCATACATAGAAAAAACCGGAGACGAGTACGGGGTCCGGGGGGTGAGCGAGGTCCCCACCACCATGGATCCGCCCGACCTCGACGTGACCATTGGCGTGGAGAAGGCCTTCAGGGGCCTCGGCCAGAGGCTTAGGAAGGAGCTCTGGGTCAACGGGGGGCCCTCGGGGGCTCACCGATTCCTCTGCTCGAGCAGCACGAGCGGGGGCATCTACATGACAGTGGCTGGGCTCATCAGGGCCATCTCCACAGAGTCCGCCCAGAGGGCGGCGCTGGGAGCCGGAGCCCTCCTCATGGACGTCTTCTCCATTGACGACCGTCGACCCCGCTTCATTATGATAGACAGGATGAGGAATTTGAGGCCCGAGATCTTCCTGCTCGCTGGGGGAACGGACGGCGGGGCGGAGGCCCAGGTATTGGAGATGGCGGGCCTGATGGAGGCCGCAGACGTGAAGTCGAGGTTTGGAGAGGGCTACAAGCTGCCCGTGGTCTACGCCGGGAACGTGGAGATCAGGGGGGAGGTATCGAAGATCCTGACGGAGGACAGGTACGCCACGAGGGCCGTGGACAACGTCCGCCCCTTCATCGAGACGGAGAACCTCGGGCCAGCCAGAGAGGGGATCTACGACTCCTACATGGAGCACGTGATAGTCCACTCCCCCGGCTACGACAAGCTGGTCCCGTGGGTGGAGGGCAACATAATCCCCACCCAGGCGGCGATAGGGAAGATACTCTACGCCTACGCCCAGGAGAGGGGGGTGAACCTGCTCGCGGTTGACGTCGGAGGGGCGACCACCGACGTCTACTCGGTCTACGACGGCGTCTTCAACAGGTCCCTCAACGCCGACATAGGGCTGACATACGGGATCAGCAACATCATGAAGGAGGCCGGGATCGGTAACATCATGCGCTGGATACCCGAGGGCATCAGCGAGAAGAAGGTCCGCAACATCGTTGGCAACATCATGGCCCTCCAGCCGGAGACCCTCACGGACGAGGAGAGGATGGTGCATCAGTCCGCCATCAGGGAGGCCATCAGGCTCGGGCTGGAGCAGCACAGGAACTACGCCACGAGGCTCAAGGGGGTCCGGCTGCAGCGGGATCTGGGGATGATGTTCGAACAGGCCATGGAGCCCTCGATCCTCAACCTCAAGAAGACCCACATCGTCATCGGCAGGGGGAGCATCTTCAACGACCCAGAGAACATGAAGATTGCGGCGCTGCTGCTCCTCGACGCCATCCAGCCATGGGGCGTCACCGAGATCCTCGTCGACGGCTCCAGCGTAATGCCCCACCTCGGCATGCTCCTGGACTCGAACAGGGAGGCGGCCCTGCAGATACTGTCGAAGGCGTGCCTCCGCAGGCTCGGGACCTGCGTGGCGGCCAAGGGCGTGGCGGAGGAGGGGGTCGAGGCGATGACGCTGAGCATGAGCACATCGGAAGGCGTCTCCATGGAAGAAACGATAGCCTTCGGGGAGTTGAAGGCCCTCCCCCTCGGCGCAGACGAGTCGGCGAAGATCGATGTGAAGCCCGCCAGGAGGTTCGACGTCGGCATGGGCAGAGGCCGGAGGCTTGAGGCGAATGTGACCGGCGGCGAGAACGGGATCATCATCGACGCACGCGGAAGGCCGATGGAGACGCCGAAGAAGGAGGTTCTCTCAACGTGGGCGGAGTCTCTGAAGCCGAGGGTGACGGCTCACGCACCAGGGTCATAGGGGGATGATCATGTCGCGCTTTGGAGTAAAACTGGAGGAGGAGACCCTGATCAGGAAGGTCAGGAGGATACCCGCCCCGGGGGAGGTCTTCGTCGACGTCGGAGACTCTGTGGACGCCGAGACCGTCATAGCCGGCGGTACCGTCAGGAACCCCGAGGCGGAGGAAGTTAGGGTCTTCGCAAAGCTGGGAATCGAACCGGAGCAGATCGAGCGATACATGCTGAAGAAGGAGGGGGACGCGGTGAAGAAGGACGAGGTGATAGCCATCTACAGGGCTTTCTTCGGCCGGTTCACCAAGACATGCAGGTCCCCCATGGACGGGTTCATCGAGGTCCTGATGAAGAAGACAGGCCGCGTCATCGTACGGGGGAACCCCATCCCCGTCGAGGCGAGGGCCCACATACCCGGGAGGATCGTGGAGGTGATCCCGGGGGAGGGGGCCGTGGTCGAGACCCGGGGGGCGCTCGTCAACGGCGTCTTCGGCGTCGGCGGGGAGGCGCGCGGCGAGCTGGTCTTCGCCGTCGACCAGCCGGGGGAGGCCCTCACCACCGAGGTTGTGGGGGCAGGGCATAGAGGCAAGATCCTGGTCGGGGGCTCCGTCGTCACCCTGGACGCCCTGCACAAAGCAGCCGAGACGGGCGTCAGCGGCATCATAACAGGGGGCGTGGACCAGAAGGATCTCACGGACTTTCTGGGACACGAGATCGGGGTGGGGGTGACCGGCGCGGAGAAGGTGGGCATGACCCTCATCATCACCGAGGGCTTCGGCGTGTACCCCATGAGGGAAGAGACATTCAGCCTCCTCAAATCCCACGAGGGCAAACAGGCGAGCATAGACGGCACCACCCAGATCCGCCAGAGGATGCTCAGACCGGAGATAGTCATACCCCTTCAGGAGTAGTCTGTGACCAGGAGTCGGAGTCAGGGTATCCCAGTTTTTTTCCTTCCTTCTGCATTGAAATTCGTCTATTAGATGTGTTACGAGTTCGAATCCCCCCTCCACACCGATTGTTTCCGTCTCGTGATGTTAATCATGCTCGGCTAGGCGACCATATTTACTCAGGATGCCGGTCAACCTGTCGTGGGGGAGGGCGTAGACGGTGTTTCCGTTGATGCCGGTCATCGTCTCCGCCGCGACCAGGGCGTTGACGATGGCCTCCTCCGTCGCCCGGACTGTCGCTAGGAACAGTCCGGAGATCCCGTCGTTCGGGAGCATCCTCAGCTCCGACACCTCACCCCTCCTGTAGGCTCCGGGATTCGCCGTCGAGAACGCAATGAAGATATCCCCGGAGCCGTTGCTAGCGATCCCACCGACCCTGGCGATCCCCAGCGGCACCCGCCTCGCCAGCCGCTTCAGCTGGTGGGGCAGCACGGGGGCGTCGGTGGCCACGACGGCGATAATCGAGCCGCCGCCACCGCCCCCGCCGCCGTTGTAGACGGGCATCAGATCCGGGATCTCACGCCCCACGGGCACCCCCGCGACGGTCAGCAGCTCCCGCGAGCCGTAGTTGGCCTGCACCAGGACCCCGACGGTGTAGCCCCCATCGGACTCGTCCAATCTCCTGGAGGAGGTGCCGATGCCGCCCTTGAACTGGTGGCACACCATCCCCGTGCCGCCGCCCACGTTCCCCTCCTCCACGGGGCCCGAGTCGGAGCCCTCGATCGCCTCGAAGGCGTGGCGCTTCTTCACGTGGAAGCCGTTGATGTCGTTCAGCCGACCATCATAGGTCTCGGCGACAACGGGAAGAGACCAATATGTTTCCGCGACATCCGGGTCGCGCATCCTCTGCCTGAGTATCCACTCGATCACGGCGTCGTGGACGACGCCGACGCTGTGGGTGTTGGTGATCATCACCGGCCCCTCGAGGAACCCGGACTCCTCCACCCACGTCGTGCCGGTCATCTCCCCGTTCCCGTTCAGGCAGGACCAGCCGGCGAACACGGGCTCGAACCTCTTCTCCCGCGGCAATATCGCCGTGACGCCCGTCCTCACCGGGCCCCTCCCGACCTCTAGCCTGCCCTCCCCGGCGATGATATTCGAGTGCCCGACGTTCACACCCGCCACATCGGTTATCGCGTTGAAGGGACCCGGACTCCCTTCGAAGGGGACGCCAAGATCCCTTGCCCTCCTCTTGATCCTCACATCGTCCATCGATGAACACCGTTTTCCTCTAGATCCAGGTTGCTTTTTTGATCTTCCATCAATGTTTATTGAAAAAAGCCTGAATTGGAGCCCATGGACCATGCGTTGATGTTCATGTTTTAAAAGAAGTAGCTGTGGTGCGACTGACCCGAAGTCGGGTCAAAGGCGTAGATCTGAGGCTGTTATTCCTGATGGATTCGTGGGTTCAAATCCCCCTCCGCACCAGCAAAAAAAGAAATCCATGAAGGAATGCACCGTCGGAAAGAAAATGGGATCAATCGATCACAGCCGGGATCACGAAGTTCTCAAGCAGCGCGAGGATCCTGTCGAAGTCCTCGGCGTTGCTGCTGGTGGTGACCATTATCAGGTCCAGGTCGGGCACAACGTGGATGAACTGCCCCTTGTACCCGATAGCGGTGTAGTATCCGTTTGGGTTGACCCACCACTGGTAGCCGTACCCCGGCATGAGGTTCGCGTCCAGGTGCTTCGAGGTGGCGCCCTCCACCCACTCCTTGGAGATGATCTGCTGGCCGTCCCACTCCCCCTCGTTGAGGAAGAGGTAGCCGATCTTGGCCATGTCCCGGGGTTCCAGGTAGAGGCGGCTGTAGCCCCAGTTCCTCCCCTCAACGTCGGTGTACCATTTCACGTGGGTGATGCCCAGGGGCCCGAAGAGCTTCTCCTCGGCGTAGTCCAAGGCGCTCAAGCCTGTGGTCTCGGTGACGATGCTGGAGAGGAGGTGGGAGACCCCGTTGGTATAATTGAACACCGTCCCGGGTTTATGGACCACCTCCAGGTCGAGCATGTACTGGACGGCGTCCTCGGCGTCGTGCAGCCTGCCCAGCCACTCCCACTCGTAGATCCAGTTGTCCCGGGCGTCGAAACCTGCGGACATGGTGAGCATGTCCCGCAGGGTGATCTC
>JAUWBQ010000195.1 GCA_030601645.1 Candidatus Bathyarchaeota archaeon
GCCGCTGGTGCCAGTCACGGCGAAAATGTCTGAAGCCGGCTCGCTCCCAGCGAGTCTACCTTCGATCTTGAAACCCTCCATCTCTCAACCACCAATACTAGAGCGCTAAAACGTGTTGAGTTCACATGGATCCGGGAACTAATAATGGTTGACGCATCAAGGGCGGAACGAGGGTCAGGCGAGGTAGACGTAGTTATAGTAGATCAGGTATATGCCGACGGCGACGAGGACCACACCGCTCAGACGTTGAAGCCTCTCGGTCGCCCTGGAGATCCGCCCGATCATGACCTCCTTCGCCCTGGCGACGAGGACGCTGGTCACGATGAGGGGGAGGCCCATCCCCAGGGAGTAGACAAGGAACATCAGCACGCCGTTGAGCACCCCCCCTGAGAGGGCGTAGAAGAAGACAGAGATGAACACCGGAGCGGAGCACCCCACACCCGCGATCCCATATACTACACCGAAGAGGTAGAGGCCCACCAGCCCCTGCCTCCGGGAGGGGGATGCGCCCACTTGGATGAAAGGCAGGTTGACGTGGAGGAGCGTGGCCGCGCCCATGGCGATCATGAGCAGTCCCGCTACGAGGCCTACCGTAGGGATCACCGTCGAGAGCACGGCCCCCAGGCCCGAGGCCAGCACCCCTATCAGTGAATAAAAGGTCATGAGGCCGAGGGTGCAGACCAGCCCCCCCGTGACCGCCTTCACCACCGAGAAATCCGAGCCGAGATAGTACGAGATGTACCCCGGGATGAGCGCGTAGCCGCAGGGCGAGAAGAGTGACAGCAGGCCAGCCGTGAAGGCGAAGGCGATGCCGGCCGTGTCCACGCTCATCAGGATCGCGTTCCTCTTAGACGGATATAAAGATTTGAGGGTAGATCAGGCTAATCTCCCCCGTCGAGTCTCTCTAGTCGTTGTATCGCTTCCGGTAGAACGGTGCAAGGCGCAGCATTATCATAGCCTTCTCGAAGATGTCCACCCACTCGTCGAACTCGGCTGAGATGGCCTTCGGGGTCAGGATACCGGCGTCGAACTCCCTCCCAACCTCCCGAGCCGCCTTGGCCCGATAGACCGAGAGGGTGCGGTCGCCCTCGCGGCCCACCTCGAAGAAGTCCTCCGAGAGGAAGACGACGACGGGGACCCGTAGTGCCCCCAGGATGCGGAGCTCATCCTGGAGCTCCTCTGAGGCCGCACGAGCGATCACCTTAACCGTGGCCTTCTCGCCGCAGGCGTCAGCTATCTTCTTCAGCATGGGCCCTGTCCTGGCGCAGTCACCGCACCAAGCCCCGGCGTAGACGAGCACGTTCAGCTCCCGGTTGTAGTCTTTCAGGCGGCCGAGCTGCTCAGCCGTCAGCTCCGGGGTCCTCGCCGCTCGCTCCCTCCACCTCTCAGCTTGATTGGGGTCGGCCCCATCAATGAAGGCGTCGTAGCCTTGGGCTATCTCCCAGTGGCGTCTCCAGAAGTCGCTGCGGACATCATAATATGCAGGTCTCTCGGACATGATACTATCCCTACAGGGTTTTGTCGGTACAATTTATAGATTGACCCGTATTTACGCGAGAGAACATGTAAAAAATTAAGTGAAAAAAGTGGGCTGTCCTACATCATGGGGGGCATGCCGCCCGGCATCCCGCCGGGCATTCCACCCATCCCGCCGCCGGGAGGTCCTGCGCTCATCTTCGATGCCGCGATGACATCGTCGATCTTGAGCAGCATCGTCGCTGCCTCCGTGGCCGACTTTATGGCCTGGACCTTGACGGCCATGGGCTCGTAGACGTCGAGCTTAGCCATGTCGGAGATCTCGCCGTCGTTGCTGTTGACCCCCGCCCAGATGACGCCCTTGGTGTGCTTCGACTGCATCTCAGAGAGGGCGTCTATGGGGTCCATCCCCGCGTTCTCGGCTAGGGTGTTCGGGATAACCTCGATGGCGTCTGCGAACTTGCCTATCGCGAGCCTCTCCCGGCCCGTCACGCCCTCGGCGTACTCCCTCAGCCTCCGGGCGACCTCGATCTCGGGGGCGCCTCCGCCCGCGACGACCTTGGGATCCTGGACGACGTCCCTGATCACGCAGAGGGCGTCGTGGAGGGACCTGTCGGCCTCGTCGACTATCCGCTCGGTGCCTCCCCTGATGAGGATGGAGACGGCCTTGGGGTTCCTGCAGCCCTCGACGAAGATGAGCTTGTCGTCGCCGATCTTCTTCTCCTCGACGGTTGCTGCGTACCCTGCGTCCTCGGAGCTGAGGTCGTCGACGTTGGTCACGACCTTGGCCCCGGTGGCCCTCGCCAGGGCCTCCACGTCGCTCTTCTTGAGCCTGCGTACGGCAAGTATGCCCTCCCGGGATAGGAAGTGCTGCACCATGTCGTCGATGCCCTTCTGGCAGAAAAGGACGTTTATCCCTGCGTCCTTCACCTTCCCTACCATCTCCCGGAGCATGTTCTCCTCCTGGTCCAGGTAGGCCTGCATCTCGTCGGGGCTCTCGATGTGGATCTTTGCGTCGAACTCGGTCTTCTCTATCTCCATTGCTGCGTTCAGCAGGCCGATCTTGGCGTCCCTCACGAGCTTGGGCATGTCGGCGTGGACTGCCTCCTTGTCGATGACGAGGCCCTTGATGAACTCTGTGTCCGTCAGTGAGCCCCCTGGCTTCTTCTCGATCTTGACGTTGTCGAGGTCCACCGTGTAGCCTCCGTCGGCCTCCTCGGCGACCTGGAGTATTGCGTCGATGGCGATGTCCGATAGGTAGTCGCTGTATCCGTGGATGAGCTTGCTCGCCATGCTGGTCCTTGCGACCTTCTTGAGGATCACTTTGTCCGTTGGGTCGACCTTGATGGCGATCTCTTCTAGGTACTTGAGGGCCTGCTCTTGTGCGTCCCTGAAGCCGTCGATGATGACCGTTGCGTGGACCTTCTTATCCATGAGCTCCACGGCCTTCCCGAGGAGCTCACCGGCGAGGACCACCACCGTCGTGGTTCCATCGCCGACCTCGTCGTCCTGGGTCTTGGAGATCTCCACCATAATCTTGGCGGCCGGGTGCTGTATGTCCATCTCCTTGAGCATCGTAGCTCCGTCGTTGGTGATGGTGACATCCCCGAAGCTATCCACGAGCATCTTGTCCATGCCCTTGGGGCCGAGGGAGGTCTTGATGGCCTGGGCGACGATCTGCGCCGCCCGTATGTTAGCGTCCCGGGCTGATGCACCCCTGCTTCGCTCGGTGCCTTCCCTGAGGATGATTATAGGCTGTCCTCCTGC
>JAUWBQ010000186.1 GCA_030601645.1 Candidatus Bathyarchaeota archaeon
GCGGATCTCAACGTCTCCGTCAACTGCGTCTACGACGTCAACAGGGAGCTCATCGGCCTACATGCTGGAGACGTGGACGATGCGTGGAAGGAGGCGGTCAAGGAGTGCTACAAGGCTCACGACTCGAAGACCGCTCCGAAGTCGGATGTCGTCGTTGTGAACGCCTATCCCCAGGCGGACCAGGACATCGACTGGTGGGGCGCCCAGGAGTCCCTGAGGGAGGGGGGCACCGCCGTCGCCGTCCACCACTTCACCATGGGGAGCGCCCTCCTCCACTACAGAGGCGAGCAGATGGGGGCGCCATGGAGGCGCATTCAGGGCCAGCACAGAAACAGGTGGCCAGTGGAGCAGGCGGAGAACGCCATCGTCTTCACTAACAGGCTCTCCAAGAGGCATATGCTGGCGTATAGCGACCGGGTCTCGTGGATGACGGAGTGGGACTCGGTGCTCCAGAGTCTCGTGGAGATCCACGGGGAGGAGGCCTCCGTGGCGGTCTACCCCAGCGGGAAGCTCCAGTTCGACTCTGCCAAGAACCCCCTGAGCATCTAGGCCGGGGGGCCGCGCTTGGACCATTCGGGGGTGCGGGCGTCCGGGACCGAGTCGGCCCGGGGCGAGTAGGGCTTCAGATCGACGATGGGGGAGCCCTCCAGCGCATCGAGGCCGGAGACCTCCAGCCTGCAGCCGTCCACCCCCAGTAGCTCCACGACGGTGAGGCCTATTGGGTTTGGCCTGGATGGGCTCCTGCAGGCGAAGACCCCTGTGAGGGGTGCTCCCTCGTGCCGGGGAGGGGTGACTCGGAGCGTCCCCCTGTGCTCATCGCTATCCCTCATGTGCATCCAGTAGAGAACGAACAGGTGGGAGTAGTTCTCTACCCCCAAGAGGGCTGGGCAATACTCGGGATCGATCACGATGTTGCACGTATCCCCGGCGGACTCCACTGTCCCTATGAATCGTATCTCGCCTAGGCCACTCATCTCGCAGACTCCTTGGGTATCGAATCCTCCACAGGGATTTAACTCCTTTCGCGTCCTCCTCGATCGAATCAACCCCATAATGTAAAATGGGGCTTTTTCGGCTTTTTTAGGCGAAAATATGCCTTGAATAGTCATGGATGGCGTTCGAAACTCAACATATATTTGGGTCGAGTCTACAGCTAAAGTTGGAGGCCTCTCATGAGCGAGGAGTTGGAGCGCACCAAAGAGGAGATCGAGAAGAAGGGCGCCAAGTGGAAGGCCGAGAAGACCAGCGTCTCGGAGCTCTCCCCCGAGGAGCGGAGGAAACACCTAGGGCTGAACCCTACAGACGAGGAGCTTGAGAAGATCAAGAGCCTCGGATGCGAGAAGAAAGAGGGTTAACGGACTCGGCGAGTCCAAGATGTCCTGAAACCAGAGCATGTGATAAGCTCGTGCTAAAAAAAAAGGGGAAATAGGGAGGCTAGTATTTCTTCCAGCACCGTGCGAAGTTTATCCTGCTGTCAGACCACCAGACGTCGAGCCTGACGGCCTTCATGACTATCTCCGCGATCCCCGCCACCTGGGCCTCCGAGAGGGGCCGGTTCCTCCAGCCGCCCCCGGCGTAAGCCCAGAGGGTCCTGACGTTCGATGTGAACGAGTAGTCCACAAGGGCATAGGTGGCCGTGCCGCTGGCCGCCGCGGCTATCCCTAGTACCTGGACTAGGTGGGGCTCCTTGCCGTAGACGGCCTTCATCGCCTGCTCCAAGTCTGGCTCCTCGGGCACCGCGACCTCCATCGGGGGGGCCGCTATCTTGGCGTATAGTTCCTCTGATTTCGCCTCCAGCTCCTTGAATATCTCCTCTTCACTCATCTTGGATCACTTCCTCGCCCGTACGAAGGTTATCTCGTCGTCCTTCCACCAGACGTGGACCTTTGCTGCCTTCATGAGGAGCTCCGCGATGCCAGCGACCTGGGCGTCCGTGATGCGTCTGTGCCTCCACCTGTTGCCGGCGTAGGCCCAGAGGGTGCGCAGGTTCGATGTGAACGAGTAGTCCACGAGGAGGTACTGGGCGTCGGCGTGACCCCGGATCCTCTGGACGACACAGTTCCACATCCCGAAGACATCCTCTATGCCGCACTCTCCATATTTTATCCGGAACCAGCCCCTCTGGCCGCCGTCGGCCTCGCCCCAGCCGGTCCCCCAGCTGTTCTGGCATATCCAGCACTCGTTCGGGTCGTCGTATCCCACGACTGCCACGCAGTGGTAGCCCGCGAGGCCGCCGTGGACGTGCTCGTATATTCCACCGGCGTAGCTGAAGAAGTCTTGATAGACGGCCATACCGATGATCTGGGGGCCGTTCTCGACGATGTTTTTCTTCATCTGCTCAACGTCTTTGGTGTTGCTCCAGCTCTTGATCTTGGTGTGGTCTACACGAGATCTCCAGTCTGAGCAGGGGGTGCAAGCCCTCGTGGTGAGGCCGTGAGCATAGGGGAAGCAGGCCTCGTCGGGTACACCGTTGGCTTGGAGGTAGTTGCATGCGTGGTTCATGTGCCAGCCGCTGCAGCTCCCACCGCCGCAGAAGAGAAGATGGGCCTCGGAGAGGTCTATACTCTTACTGTGGTCCTGGAATGTCCTGATCCGTAGCAGGGCCTCCAGGGCGGCCAGGGTCCCGAAGGCGACACAGGAGCCGCATCCACCCTGGTCCTTTATCGGTGATGTCCATCTGACGCCGCTGACGTTCCTCCAGTCCCATTTGCCGGGCAGCCCTGCTGAACCCGGGTTCGATTCCTTCTTTGTCCTCGTAGTCCTCCTCCGGCTCGTGATGGGTTTATCAAGGCCGAACTTCGTTGAGAGTTCGAGCTCCGTCGTGGTGGGCATAAAGCCGAGCCTCTGCGTTTTCTCTTCATCGGAGAGCATGGAGAGGCTCGTGATTGCTGGCTCCCATTTTGCCTCTTTTTCCTTCACCGCTGACTTCAGTGCTTCTAGAGAGAATTCTTCCTGATCCATGTGCTTCAAAGTAAAATCAAAGTTTGGAAAGCTTCACTGTCACCGGCATCATTTTACTTTTCAACAGACCTCTTATATATCCGGATAAATCCGGAGATTCGAAGGTGGTCAGAATCATGCCGAAGGTATCGATAGTAAAAGGGGAGAAGTCACCAAGCCCGACAGAAGTCCTGGAGATGGTGAGAACGGCAGTGGACCTACTCGGGGGGATGACCGACATAGTAAAGGAGGGGGACACCGTCGCCCTGAAGCCAAACATACTCAGCGGGAAACACTCGGGGCCCGGAGTGACGACTGACCCCGTGGTCATCGAGGCCCTGATAAGACTGGCGTTCGAGGCAGGAGCGGGGAGAGTCCTTGTCGTTGAGGGGTCAGGATACGGTGCGCCCACCTCGGAAGCCCTCGAGATGGCGGGGATGAAG
>JAUWBQ010000227.1 GCA_030601645.1 Candidatus Bathyarchaeota archaeon
TTGGAAACGAATATTTAGAACAGGAATAGTAAAAAATGGGAAAAAGAGAGTCCTAGTTTTCCAGTTGTCCGGCGTATTTCTTGCGACCAGATGTTGTCAACGCGAATCGGCCTAGTAGCCGCTGAATGGCCCCCTCGGCGACTAGGCCGTTGAGAATCCTGTAGATCGATGACTGCGGGATCTTCGTCTGCTCGATTATCTCCTCAACCTTCTTGGGGCCCTTCGAGAAGGCCCTGAGGATGAGGATCTTCCTGTCGACGCTCATATTGGATTTTTCTCCATTATTTTGATGATGGCATCAATATCTTCTTGGGTGGTGAAGTTTCCGGTGTCTTCATGTTCACCGATTACGTTCATCCCCTTGAGAGTATTTCTCAGTTTATCTTTGGAGATCTCCGTGATATTTTTTATCCAGAGGATGATCACTGGCTTATTGGCGTCCTTGGCCGCCATTATCTGGGATAAAAGCACGACATGCTCGGAATCTAGGGGATCTTCGAGAGATTTGACGTAGTGCTCAGACCCAACGATAACGAAGTAGTCGCTCATGCGGAGGGGGCCTATTGCCGCCTCCCTGAAGTTATCTCCATCGGTTATCCAGACTCTGCTCATTTAATCACCTCGATTTCTACCTCTATCCTAAACCGAAACCTATCGCCCCTGTCATACTCCTGACTACTCTTGTAAGGAGTAGGGAATAGGTCAATGAGATCCAGACTATGCTGCTGGCTTCGTTTAAGGTTCTTTTTGCGGTTTCCATCGACGATTTCAATCGTGTCTTTCTCGATGTAGAGGCAGCTACACTCCCCGTTTCCGCCTAGGATGCCAATCCCCTTGATTACTTTCGTAGGATTTTTCGGCCTCTTCAACCTGTCAGCGCCTCCACTCTCATTTCATTGCCTCCTTTCCCTTGATGCAAAACTATGATACATCTATTCTCCTCTTCTTTGATTGTTGAAATGTGTCTCCACAGAAGGGGCAGCCCTCACCACGTTCCTCATAAACTAATGGTGCTCGGCAATCCCCACATAACCAGAACTTCGTTGAGTTACAGGCCACATGAATAAAGGTCCTATACCCGACATCTAATAATCTGAGGGGCCTCCAAACATAACTAGGTAGATACTTGTCTAATAGGCAGACCGTGTTAACATAATCATATGCCTCTTCGGATTCCTCTTGGTCAATATATCCAAAATGATAGAGGCGGTCATACCAACTGTAGATCCTAGCATAGGTCTGTGCCTGAGCTTCTTTTCCACCGCCCCCAAATCCCGCAAACTCTATCTCTAGTAATATATTTTGTAACCTCTTTGACATTGTTTCAGGCGTTTCCCAGAGATATCCTTCCGGTTTCATTTCATGGGCTCCAGGAGGGGTATCCGGGCCCCCTTCTTCTCGTTGAAGATGAAGTACCTGACGGCGGCCTCGTAGAGGTAGGCGCTGGTGATTGTGACGAGGCTGATGGCCAGCGGATAGGCGCAGGGGTCGATGGCGTAGTGCGCTGGGTCCGGTGGGTTGTCGTAGTTTTCTGCCCATTCGACGTGGCCGTACCAGTGGTCTCCGTTCATGCCTCCGAAGACGCAGGGGAGCTGGGCCTCGAGGCAGACATTTTGTAGGATCTGACGGCTCTTGTGGTTGTCGAAGGTGCAGAGGATCACGTCGCTTCCCTGGAGTAGGCTCAGGGCGTTGCTGGTATTCAGCTCGATGGGGTGGGGCTCCACCCGGGCCCCGTGGAATCTGTAGAGGTGCTGGGCTAGGCTCTTCACCTTGGTTGCTCCCAGCTGTTGCTTGTAGTGGAACTGTGACCCTAGGTTGTGGGCTTCCACGCGGTCATTATCGATGAGACGGAAGTTGTCGGCTCCTGCACGTGCAAGATATTCTGCTGTCCAGGAGCCCAGGGCCCCGCAGCCGGCCAGGGTGATGGTCTTACCCTTCAACTTGGCGATATCACGGAGAAGGCTCTCGTGGAGATACTGGAGAGCCATCAGACTATGACCTCCACGTAATCAAACCAGAGCCATACCCCATACATGAGAACCCCCGCCCCTATCAAAGCTACAATGACAAGCGCTATCTTGAGTATTGATCTGATGCGTCTCGACTTGCGCCAATCATCTCCCTCTGCGATCAGCCTTTCCGGAAGAGAGATGGCTCCCACTAGGCCAATGATCGTTATAGCGCAGCCGATGGCGAAGAACATCCCTGATTTCTGTCTGTGAGGATATTCGCGTGTAATCTGCTTCCGCTCCTCCTCGGGGACGTCGTGGCCACCATAGCCCGCCTCAGTGAATTTGGTATCCATGAAGACGTAGATCTCGTCCTTGAAGACCTCCTTGCTGAAACGGCCATCTTTCTCGATGAGTATGTCGTAGACGACGGTGATCTGGCTGCCGACTGCGCCCGCCTTTATGATGTTTTCCTCGGTGAGTCTCTTCTCCTCTGTTTTTCCGCTGCCCCAGCCACTATAGAACCACATCCAGCCCTCGATGAGCCATTTGCTGTATCCCTCCACGGCGAAGATCTCCTCATAGCGGTGATAAGGATCAACCCAGAACCCTGGCTGATCTCCGGCATGCAGTTTGTCATCCATAGTGTCTTGGAGCAATCCATCCAGCTGCTCCTCGTAGGCGTGTATGGTGACGTCGGCATGCATA
>JAUWBQ010000007.1 GCA_030601645.1 Candidatus Bathyarchaeota archaeon
CCGTGAATACAACGCCACTCGACAAAAGGAACCTAAATATCGCTCCAACACGATCCGATCCAGCACAAAAACGTGCTCCCAAGCAACGAATTCCCACCCAACAGAAACACAGGGGGAAGGGGGGGGTCATACATCAGACCCCAAAAACAACGCCATACACCGAAAGGAACCCGAAAACACCCCCGACACGACCCCGCTCACACCAAAAGGGGCACTTATTCATACCCAAAACCCACACCCCAAGCCACACAGACACAAACCCCTTATGACCAGTAACCGGTCACAACTCCCCGAAAACCGCTATAAGCGACCACCATTACAAGACTGGCGGGCCCGGTGGTATGTGCTCAGCATACCGAGCGGATTCACTGTTATAATACCTCAGAACTAAAAATAATTTTACACCCACACGCATCGCGCGCGAACAGTGAGCAAAGACGGGAGAATATATGGCCTTGGCCACAAGACCAGCATCGCAGCCGACGTCGCGCATGCGCAAAAAAAATATATGTATTAAATCCTCTTACAAAGAGAAATATTATGGCATTACAAGAAGGACGCTCAGTAGAACTATCCCAAGAACTCCTGAAAGGCGCAATAGACATACACGTCCATCCCGGGCCCCACCTATTCAGCAGCCCAAGGAGAGTGGATCCAGTTCAAGCTGCGATCCAAGCTCGGGACGCCGGCATGCGCGCCATCGTCTTGTTGGATTGTTTCGAGATGAGCAACGGGATCGCATGGTTGGTCAATCGACAGGTCCCAGACTTCGAGACCTACGGCGGGCTACTCCTGAATACGGTCTACGGCGGAATGAACCCCCGCGCCTTCAAGACGGCCATATACTACGGCGATGGCGCAAAATACCTCAACTTCGGCACTCACTCGACCTATTACCAGGCCTCCAAAGAGGGAAGGATGGTCGACGGAAGGTTCGTCCCCCTAAGCGAACTCTATCCAAAGTTCAAGGAGGAAGAACTGAGCCGATGCATCCGGATACCGGTGGACGAACCCCCGGACCCTGCCCTAGACGAGATACTCCAGCTGCTGGCGAGCCATCCCCACATCTACATGGACACCGGCCACGTCTCGATAGAAGAGGCCGACCGACTGATAGACCTGAAGGAGGAATACGGCTACGAGAAGATAGTGGTATCGAGCGCAGTCACGAAGAACGCCACAGCCGAACAACTCAGAACCATGGCAGAGAAAGGGGCTTTCATCGAGTTCTCACTAGCAGCCTACACAGCACCGGCCCTGATTCCCCTGACACATTACTACGTCGAGAAGGAATACATCTCGATCGATGAAGGCATGACGGAAGACCCCTCGGGGGGCATAAAACTCGTCGCGAGGCAGATACAGGACCTCGGCTCAGAGCACTCCATCATGTCCACCGACTTCGGAAGGTACGCCCTCTCACCGCCCGTCGAAGGACTCCGACAATTCATAGCCTGCATGCTAGACCTGGGCATTCCTCCCAATGACATCAGAACGATGGTGAAGACCAATCCGGAGCGGCTCATGGGGCTGGAGCCTCAGGAGGATCAAACCCCAGAAGCTGCAGATGACGATCAGTGAAACCGGTGTAAGTGGATAGATGGGATTTAGGAGGAGATAAGGATCGTGGACATGTCACGGATTTCCACATGCAGCATCGCTTTGATTGATCGTCCCCCGGAAAAAGCCATAGAGATCATCGCTGCGGCGGGATATAGAAAGGTAGACGTGCTTGAAAAACTTCCCCACCTCTCACTGCTTCCCCACGAGTGCGACCCCATGGCCCTCAAAGCCGCTGCAGAGACCCATGGAATACAGATCGCAAACCTGGCAACCTACGTTGGAGGTGGGCAGGATGGAAGAAGAACCGCATGGTCATTCCATGGCTGGCAGGTACCCAACCCCGAAAGATTCACCAGCAATGGCTTTTCAAGCTACGACCCAGACGAACTGGAGACCGAGATGAAACAGCTGCGCCGTGCCATTGATCTGGCCGCGTACTTCGGAGCGCGCTCGATCCGCGTTGTCGCCGGAAACGACGATCCGAGAACGCTTGACAATTTGGTCCCTTGGTTCCAGCGGGCTGCCGAGTACGCCGCAGAGAAGAGGGTGTACATGGGCGTTGAGAATCACAGCGCGGGCATCGCAGGCACTCCCAAGTTTTGCGTGGAGCTTGCGAAAAAGGTGGGGTCCCCCTACTTTGGTGTGTTGTACGAGCCCGGGAACCTCATGTATGATACAGGCACGGATTATCGGGAGGCCTTGGAGGCGATGAAGGAACACGTCGTCCACTGCCACTTCAAGGACTGCGCACCCGAAGGGGAGGGACATGAGATGAAGATGATGGGCCAGGGAGCGATCGACTTCCCTTGGATCGTGGAAAAACTAGAAAAAGTAGGATACGAAGGCGACTTCGCCCTCGAGTACGAGCTTCACTCCGAGCCTCCCGATACGGGTCTCAAGAAGTTTTATGAGGCCTTCGAGGCAATGTTCACGTAATTCATGAGAAATTCAAGGTGGAAAATTATGACGAAATGGAGTCACCCCATGCCTCCCTTCCCTCGAGAGTTCTACGAGGAGCTGCGGAGGGCTAAACCAAAGTTCCGCAAGTTGGAGGAGTCCATTATCCCTCTTGAGGAGAGGGGTAAGGCCTTCATCGTGAAGCGGGGCCAGTCAGCCCGAATCGTTTGCGTCGAGGGCCCCCAGATCGCCGACGTGTGCATCTGGAACGCTAACGACTACAAGGAGCGGTTCTGGAACGACTACACGCTGTGCAGGGAGGGGTTCTTCCTGAGCACATACAGCCGGCTCTGGAGCAACCTGCCCATGTTCAGGCCTCTGATGACCATCATCGATGACACGGTTGAGACCAAGCCGACCTTCCCTGGGGCCCGACACCACTACTGCTTCGGCTCCCACTGCAACCCCCACTTCTGGTACTGGTCCCTAGGGGACCCGAACCACCCGTACGTCACAAAGTACAACTGCTGGTGCAACCTCACCCGCGCCATTGAACCCTTCGGCCTCGGACCGGAGAACCTGCACGACAACATCAACCTGTTCCAGAAGACCCACTTCGAGCTAAACACGGGCCTGCACCCGGTGGAGCCCAGCGACGCCAAGAAGGGGGACTACGTCGAGTTCTACGCTGAGATGGACGTCCTCATGGCGGTTTCCATCTGCCCAAGCGGGTCAGGGACGGCCCACTGGTCAAACGCTGAGGAGGACACCGTGCTACCCCTCGGGATAGAGATCTGGGACACCGGTGTCGAACCATTGGAGTTCGAGAACGTGTTCGGACCAGACGGATGCAAATGCGATCTGATTTCCAACTCGAAAAAAAAGGATTGAGGATGAGCCATTGAAAGAAGAAGCGGCAGACATGTCGAGTACGAGGAGTACGTTTGAGAGACGCTCGATAGAGCTAGCTGAAAAGCTACTTGCGGACGCCATTGTCTGCATAGACTCCCATACGGGCGGCGAGCCTACCAGGCTTGTAGTCGGTGGGCTTCCTCCGATTCATGGAGAGACCATCACGGAGAAGTCGAGATTTTTCGCCGAGAACTATGATCATCTCAGGACGGCTCTGACGGCCGAGCCGAGGGCTCACAAGGCGATGCACGCCCTGATCCTCTGCCCTCCAAACTCTAAACGCGCAGACTTCGGTCTGATAATCACGTGCGCACTTGGTTACTTGAATATGTGTGGTCATGGCCTGATTGGCGCTGTAGCCAGTGTACTGGAAACCGGCATAATAGCTCCCAGGGAGCCCGAAACTAGGGTGACCGTAGAGACACCGGCCGGCGACATGGAGGTGCTGGCGCGCGTATCCGGGGGACATGTCGAGAGCGTGGCGTTTCGCAATCAACCCTCCTTCGTGTACGAGCAAGACTTGGAGGTTGACGTAGATCCGTTCGGCCGCTTCACGGTGGATGTGGCCTACGGTGGGAACTGGTATGTGGTCGTTGACGCGGATGATGTCGGGATGGAGTTGAGGGTTGAAAACCTCGATGGGTTGGGGCGGGCGAGCAGGCTCATCTTGGAGGCGGTGAACGCAAGCGTCTCCGCCGAACATCCTCTCCTTGGGCCGGCGGGGGAGATCCCTCAGCTCGTGTTCATGGGGCCCCCGAGGAACCCAGAAGCGGACGGTATGAACCTCATCGCATCGGAGGCTCTGGGCTTCGATAGATCGCCCTGTGGCACGGGGAGCAGCGCCAAGATGGCGGTCCTTCATGCTAGAGGTGAGTTAAAACTGGGTGTGGACTATATCCATGAGAGCGCCACCACTGGCAGCCTGTTCAGAGGGAGGCTCGTGGAAAGGACAAACGTCGGCCCATTGGAGGCTGTCGTACCTGAAATTGCAGGCAGTGCACACATTACCGGCATCAACCACATAATCATAGATCCACGGGATCCTCTCACGCACGGGTTCTCCATCGAATAATTCTCTTTCTCATGAGGGAGATAAACTCATCCATACAGAACAATCTAGAAAAAAAATGGAGTATACAGGATCTCACTCAATCGCGAAGAGGCTACATCCGTTCCAACTTGAAGACTACCGGCCTCAGCCCGTCGTAGCAGCAAGCCACGGCGACGCCTTTTTCTTTATACCATGGTAAGTCGCCGCCGAAGGCCAGCGTCCTGATAGTGCCGTAGATAGTATGCCAGGCCGCTTGGCAGAACCCGTCCGGGATTCTGATGTCTTCACTGATGATGATTTCCTGGCCATCCTCGTAGAGTTCGCAGGCTTCGAAATGTCCTGCCGGGGTCACCGGGCTCTTCTCGAAGACCTCGGAGGGCTCGAATCGCTTCAGTACAGTTATTTTTACCTTGTGTATATCCGTCATGTGGATCGGCTTTCATTAAAGTTGGTAAACAATAAGAATATTTGCCTTGAGAAAATTGGATGACGTTTACGAGTTATTCAAATCCGTAGAATGTAGGCCACGGAAATGTACGCTTGTAAATTTTTCCTGAATCTGGAATGGCGGAGCACTTGTATGTTATTTCATAAGAACCTTCTTTCAAATCAGCTGAAACCCTGTTTGATTTTTTTCTAGTTGAATATATATTAAAAGCAACAAATTTTATATATTAATAAAAAACATTTATAAAAGCACTAAAAAACCCTTTAAAAAAATAAAGGACTTGATGATGGAGTGTAAAAAATGGGGATGAAAAAGTATGTAATAAAAAGACTACTGCTTATGATACCTTCCATTCTCGCGATAATTGTATTTAATTTTATGCTCATTCATCTTGGAGGCGACCCCACAAATGTATTGGCGGGAGAGATGGCCACCCCAGAGTTTATTGAAGCATTGAGGGAGAGATACGGGTTAAATAAGCCGATTCACGTACAATTGTTCCTCTATATATCAAACGTTCTTAGGGGTGATCTGGGGCGTTCATGGAGATGGAGTATGCCTGTTTCTAAACTTATCGCAAACAGACTCCCTAATACATTGCTGTTGGTATTAACAAGCCAGATTCTGGCGATCGCAATAGGAGTGTTGTTGGGCGTCTACACGGCGAAATCGTATCCTTCGAGAAAAGAGACCTTCCTCTCAAGCATCTCATTGATCATGTACTCGATACCGTTGTTCTGGTTTGGATTGATCATGTTAATCGTGTTCGCGTTCTACTTGCGTTGGTTCCCCTTGGGGGGGATCATGAGCGTGCTTGAAAGAAAGGAGGGCTTCGCCTACGTCCTGGATCGTATATGGCACATGGTTCTCCCCGTCGCCACAATGTCGATCGCATGGCTCATCCCAATGTACCAACGAATAACGGCTTCGAGCGTCATCGAGGTGATGAATGAGGATTATATCACAACCGCAAGGGCGAAAGGATTGCCTGAGGGGGGCGTCTTCATACATCACGCTCTGAGAAATGCATTGCTTCCCACAGTCACGGTGGCAGGTATGTTCCTAGGCCTGATGTTCTCGGGCGCAATACTGACGGAGACAATTTTTTCGTACCCGGGTGTGGGCAGACTTATGATCGAAGCCACGTTCAACCGGGATTTCCCCGTTCTCATGGGCATATTTCTCATGGTGTCTGTCACCGTTGTTTTCGCCTCATTGATCACAGACATCGTATACGCGATACTTGATCCCCGGATAAGATTGGGTAGTTGAATGCCATGGTGAAGATAATAGGATTTGATGTAAAACTTTCCCGTGGGACTAAGCTCTTTTGGCATCGATTCAGACAGGATAAGAAGGCCGTGTTAGGGCTTGGAATAATTATCATCGCGATTTTCATAGGGGTTTTTGCGCCTCGTCTTTCCCCGTATAACCCCTATAAGATGTCGAACAGGAGATTCCTCCCTCCGAGCCGAGAGTACCCGCTCGGCACAGACAACCTGGGTAGAGACGTTTTAAGCAGAATGATATGGGGTACACGCGTCTCCCTAACATTTGGAGTGGGCGTCGGGATGCTATCCCTGATTCTGGGAATCTTCTTAGGGGCGATTCCCGGTTATTATGGCGGGTGGATTGACGACCTCTTCTCGAGGTTCTTCGAGTTTTTTATGCTACTCCCTGAGTTATTCCTCATTATTCTGATGGTTAGCATGTTCGGCAACAACATTTTCAACACGATGTTCGTTGTGGCCATAACCTTGTGGCCGTCGAACGCCCGAATTACGAGAGCCCAGACTCTGTCTTTGAAGAACAGAACTTTTGTCCAGGCTGCCAAAGCGGCTGGGGCCAGCGATTTTCGAATACTCTTCACGCACATCTTGCCCAACGGCGTCTATCCGGTAATAGTCAACTCCACACTCCAGATGGGGCGTGCTATAATAACTGAAGCCGGTCTCAGTTTTCTCGGCCTCGGGGATATCAACTTCGTGAGCTGGGGGCAGACCCTCTTCGTCGCACAAAAACAGATATTCACGTGGTGGCTTGCCCTGTTTCCAGGCTTGGCTATAGCCCTCATCGTCTTGGCTTTCAACTTCGTCGGGGGAGGCCTCAACTATGCCCTGAACCCTAGACTAAGAGAAATTTTTGTGGATGTATAATACTACAGGAGGGTGATTGTTGCCATTTTTCGAAGTGAATGACCTCAAAATGTATTACGGCACGTCGTCCGGCTATGTGAAGGCTGTAGATGGCGTCAATCTTGATATCGAACAAGGAGAGACTCTCGGCATCGCCGGAGAGTCGGGTTGTGGCAAGTCATCCATCGGGCTTTCCATCATGAGGATACTGCCTCGAAATGGAAGAATTATGGGCGGAGAAATTCTCCTAGATGGAACGGACATATTGAAACTTTCCGAAGATGAGATGAGAGATTTCCGTTGGAAGAAGGTCTCGGTAATATTTCAGGGTGCCATGAATGCGTTGAATCCCGTTAAGAAAGTTGGGGACCAGGTTACTGAGCCGCTGAAGATTCACGAAGACATGACTAAAGAAGAAAGGAGCGAGAAGGCGGCATCTGTTTTCGAACTTGTGGGTCTCGATTCATCTTGGATGAATAACTATCCACATGAGCTCAGCGGTGGAATGAAGCAACGGGTCGTCATAGCAATGAGTCTGATATGTGATCCTCAAATGATCATCGCTGACGAGCCCACGACGGCTTTGGACGTCGTGATGCAAGACCAGATCCTCTACGAAATTAATAACCTACAGAAAAAATTTAAAATTGCCATGATTTACATATCCCACGATATGTCCGTGTTAGCTGAAACCTGTGACAAGGTGGCTATCATGTACGCTGGAAAAATTGTCGAGTCCGCGAGGACCGAGGATATTTTCAAGAAACCCCATCACCCCTATTCGATCGCCCTTCTCAACTCCTTTCCCAGTATCAAGGGTCCGATGAAGCGATTGACATCCATCGGAGGGGCGCCTCCGGACCTGAGAGCCCCCCCTCCTGGCTGTTACTTCGAACCGAGATGCCAATACGCCCGGGACGTCTGTAAAGAAGGGGCACCGCCAACGATGAAGGTAGACGATGGACATTATTCATCGTGTCATTTCGCGCTCGACCCCCGAATTCAAAAATTCTAGGTGAAGAGTTGAAACCAAAAAATGGAAAACGAACCTTTAGTTGAGGTAGAGAACCTAAGGAAACTCTTCCCCGTAAGAGGAAGTTTCTTAGATTCGCTTCTTGGTAGGAAAGAACTTTTCTTGCACGCCGTTGACGGTTTAAGTTTCCACATAAACCGTGGTGAAACGTTGGGGTTGGCGGGAGAAAGCGGCTGCGGGAAAACGACCACGGGCATGCTCCTAGTCCTCTTAGAAACCCCCACAGAAGGCATAATAAAATTTCAAGGCACAGATATTTCGACTTTAAACAAAAAGGAACAGAGCGAATTTCGAGAAAAGGTCCAAATAATCTTTCAGGACCCCTATGAGTCGCTTGACCCAAGGTTCAGGGTCTTCGATGCGATAATGGAGCCTCTGGTGATAAATCACATTGGATCCTCTAGGGCTGAAAGGGAGAACATGGTCCATGAGATGCTAGAGGAAGTCGAGCTGAAACCTGTCGACATGTTTGTTGATAAATATCCTCATGAACTCAGTGGGGGACAGAGGCAAAGGGTGGCCATAGCGCGATCGATGATCCTGAAACCCAAACTGATAATCGCCGATGAACCTGTATCGATGCTGGACGCGTCAGTAAAGGTCGGAATAATGAATCTCATGTCCAGGTTGAAGGAAGAGTTCGATGCAACGTATCTGTTGATCACGCACGACCTGTCCGTCTCAAGATACATGTGCGATCGAATTGCGATCATGTATCTGGGGGTAATTGTGGAAATCGGCCCCACGGAGGAAGTAATCTCAGATCCCAGACATCCATACACGAAGATGTTGATTTCTTCGGTCCCTGTTCCTGACCCGATCTTTAACAGGCAGAGAACAAGAAATCCGGGTGAAATACCGATTCCCATAGACCTGCCGCAGCGCTGTAGGTTTCATTCGAGATGCGCCCACGTAGAAGAGATTTGCGCAAAGTGTGAACCCGAGCTGCAAGAAATTGGAAAAAACCACTTCGTAGCGTGTCATCTGTTACAGAAAAATGGATGATATCGAAGAAATACGATGATCTATATGCATCCAGACGCCTGATCTTTCAACTAGTGGAATGTTTATTATTTTTGAAAAAAAGATAAAAAATGGGAGAATTTTATTTCCGAGTTCCGAAGTAGTATGCCGCGATTAAAGCTACAACTGCTAATGCAATAGCTGCATATGACATAGTGTTAGACGCTGGGGCTGGAGCCTCAAGGGCCTCAAGCTGACTCTCAAGGGACTCCACTTGGCTGCTCAAACTCTCAATCTGAGAGGACAGGCTTGATACATCTGATGACACGGCGCCAAGAGATTCCTCGACGGCTTCCATCCTCGGCTCCAACTCCTCCCCTGGAGAGGGCCCTGGAGGCGTCGGCTCAGGCGCATATATATCTTCGCCGCCTTCCCACCAGACCATGTCGAACCTTCTGTTCCCCCCGACCAAGTTGTGATACGGCTCCTCGAACCAATATCCCTTGTAGTCCTTGTGACGGGGCAGCACGAACGCGAATTCCTCGACGGTGATTCTGGGAAGCTCTTCTGCTACGATTTCTTGTATTCTCCAGTATGCCGGTTGGCGCTCCTCGATGGTGATACCTGCCTTGCCCTCCTCGTAAAGCGCGTCTACCTCTTCGTTGACCCAGCCCATGCTGTTTCTGTAGCCCGTGGATCCGAAGAACAACTCGGTGTTTGATGGATCAGGTCCGTGGTTGCCGCCACCGACAGAGATATCGTATTCACGATTGTTGATGACAACTTCCTTGTAGGTGCCGAACTCATAGACTTCGATCTCTATCTCGATCCCTATCTCGCCGAGGTACTCTTTGAGCACTTCTGCGAACACTGGGGCCTCCATGGAAGACCAAGCTACGAGCTTTGCACTGAACCTTACACCATCCGAACCTCGAGGTAAATCTGCCTCATCAAGAAGCCTTTCGGCTTCAGCGGGATTATACTCCGGCATCTTTGCGTCTGGATTGAAGGACCATGACGGGAAGCCTTTCTGACCCAAAACGTAAGGATTGGGATAGATCAATCCATACCAAGCCTTTTCGTTCAGGTCATATACGTCGATCGCGTGGCCTATTGCTTTGCGCACTCTGATGTCATCGTATGGTTCCCTGGCGAGGTTGAAGCCAACCCAAAGGATAACTCCCGGCTCGACGAATCCATCAGCCACTATATGAGGCTGGGCTGTTAGTTCATCGATGGCTGAGAGTGAAGGCATGTGAACGCTAAAATGAACATCCCCCGTTTTTAGCTGCAGTTGATACACGGCGTCGTTCGGGATATACTTGAAGATGATATTATCCAAGAACGGTCGACCCAGGTAATAATCGAGGTATGCTTCGAGCTCTAGATGGGAACCTTCGACCCACTCCCCATATTTGAAGGGTCCCGTACCGATCGGGTTTAGGTTGAAGGGATTCGCGTAGAGATCTGTCCCCTCATAGAGGTGTTTCGGAAGAACGACGGGCGAGTCCCATCTTCCTATCATGTTCAGGAAGGTGCTGTCGGTCTTGTTGAGTTTGATGACCACGGTGTGGTCATCTGGTGTTTCAATGTCTTCAATGTGCGCGATCTGAGCGAAGAAGTTGCCCTTGTTCTCTATGACGCTCTCGTATGACCACTTGACGTCCGCGGACGTACAGGGTTCCCCATCGTGGAAGGTTGCGTTTTCGTATATGTGGAAAGTGAACGTCTTGTAGTCTGATGATACCTCCCAGGAATGTGCAAGCTGAGGGATGACTTCGAAGCTAATGTCTGATATCGCCACAAGCCTCTGCAGAATCACTCCGTAGAACTCGTTCTCTGCTACGAAATCGTAGTTTGGATTGAATTGCGATGGCTCCCTGTGGGTCCTCACTAATAACGTGCCGCCACCTTTTGGCGTTACATCCCATGATGCTGGGACTCTATGCCAGACTTGCTCTTCTTCTGCTGCATAGGCAGGAATTGGTAGTACAAATGTTCCTATTATAAAAGAAACGACTATGAATACTGTTAGCAATTTAGAACTTTTCATTTTTTTCACGTGAATGTCATTTTATAGATATAATATATAAATAACTTTCGTAATAATTTACTTTCAAGTTAGTTATAAATGACAAAAATGCTTTAAAGTCTGTGAAATAAATGTGAAAATCAAAATAGTATTTAATAAAATATCTTATAATCTTATCATCAGAATAATTGGTGAGAGATATTGGTAAAATATAGTCCAAGAGAAAGGGTATTAAAGATTTTAGATCATGAGGAGGCTGATCGCGTGCCAGCAGACTTCGGCGCGCTATATTCAAAGCCCATGAAGCAAGCCTACTTTAAACTCAAGCATTTCCTCCATCTACCAATTAGCTTCGACGAGATCGATTTCTGGCCAAGACCGGCCAGTTATACATCCTCATATAAACCAGCAAGCATTGACGAGGCGATATATAAGAAATTTCAAATCGACTTCCGTCCAATCAAGCTGAAGAGCAAGTCAATACCCTTTGTACCTAAGAAGGTCTACCCTGACGGGTCATATATCAATAATTTTGGCTATCACAAGATTGGGGGAGATATTTACCTTGAAAATGCTAGACCCTACGCCTTGGAATACGCAGAGTCAGTTGAGGAGATCGAGGAGGACCCCTATTGGATAGATCCAGAGAATGATCTTTCTATCGACGGACTCCGGAAGCAGGCTGAGAGAATAGAGCGGGACGACTATGCATTGATTTTCCCAAGTTCTAGTGGAATCTATGAAATGGCAGATAACCGAAGAGGGTTCGAGACTTTTATTAAGGATCTATACTTTCGACCGAAGATAGCGAAGGCCATTATAGACCGGGTTTTGAAGATCCAACTTGCTATGTATGGCATGCTACTAGATGAGATTGGCGACTTACTCACCGTAGTCGGGACTGGCGATGACATATCTGGGCAGACGACCCCTCTCCTGAACCCCAAAATCTATCGTAAATATATCAAACCCGCGGAGAAAAAGCTCATCGACCTCATCCATAGAAAAACCGATGCCAAGGTATTTTTCCATTCTTGTGGCTACGTAATACCGTTCATCGAAGACTTCATAGAGATAGGGGTTGATATCCTACATCCCGTCCAGCCGGAGTGCTCAGGTCAGGATCTGAGGATGCTGAAGGAGAAATGGGGGGACAAACTGACCTTCTGTGGTGGCATAGGCACACAACATATCCTCCCTCGCGGATCAATCTCAGAGGTGGAGGCCGAGGTTAAACGGTGTATAGATGCTGCCGCTCGGGGAGGCGGTTATATTGCTGCTCCCGCGCAAAATATCCAGCCTGATGTTCCGCCGTGGAATATATGCGCCATGTACGATGCCGTATTAAAGTATGGAAATTATCCTATAACTCTCTGAGGATGTGTGAGATTGGGAAATAATGAGATTTTGGATAGAATAAAGAATTCTATACTCGAACTTGACATGAATGGAGCGGTCGAGGCGACGAGAGAAGCTATAGAACAAGGGATCCCCGCGCCCAAGCTGATAAATGAGGTGCGTGCCGTGAGCCAGGTCGTCGGAAATAGGTTTGAGGAAGGGGATTATTTCATAAGCGAGCTAATCATAACCGGAGCTATCCTGAAGGAGATAACCGAGATCATAACGCCCCATATAGTTTCTGGCGAGGTCTCATCCAAAGGCACGGTGGTGATTGGCAGCGCGCCCGGGGATCTCCACGACATCGGGAAGAATCTAGCAGCTTCATTACTTATTGGCGCGGGTTTCAGGGTGGTGGACCTGGGTACCGATGTTTCTCCAGATAGGTTTGTCGAGGCCGTTGAGAAGGAAGACGCAAAGATCGTTGGCATATCGGCGCTCATCAGCACAACCATGCTAACCATGGGAGATGTAGTAAAGGCGCTGACAGCGGCTGGGCTGAGAGACAGGGTCAAGATAATCTTTGGAGGCGCCCCTATGACCCAAGAGTTCGCCACAGCTTCCGGCGCCGACGCATACGTAGTAGATGCGATGAACGGGGTTAGAATCTGTGAGGAATGGGCTGAAGAGTGGATCGATTGATCCATTTAACACATTCATGCCATTCAGTTATAGGATAAAAAACAGGTCTAACTCTCCTCTCATGTTGTGGACAATCGAGCACGCGCTATCGCGTGCGCGTTTGAACTTGATTTGAAAAAGTTATATATTTAGAGTCTCACAATTCAGTGGATTTAAATTGGTTAAAAATAACGTATTCAACCTAGATAAAAACGAGTTGGATAGATCAAAGGAACTGCATAATAAATCGATATTCGTGAATATGTTAGATGCAACTTTTCTACGGCATTGGGATCAAAAATATTATGATAAACTCATCAAAGCCGGAGTTACTCTTGATGAACTAGATGTTGAAGCTTACAACTTTCGACAAGCTGTTGACGTTTTCAACGCAAGAATTTCTGCCTTAAGCAATATCGGCATGGATAAAGTGATAATTGCTAGGAGAACAGAAGATGTTTATAGAGCAAAAAAAGAAGGAAAAATAGCCTTTTTCTTTCATACGCAACACGGATCCATAATCGAAAATGATTTGAGGCTACTGGAACCTTTGCACCAGATGGGATTGAGAGTTTTTGGACTCTGCTACAGCATAAGGAACCACATAGCGGACGGGTGCAACGAGATCACAGATGCAGGCCTCAGCGCGTTCGGCCAGAGAGTCGTAAAGAAGTGCAACGAGCTCGGAATAGTGATAGATCTATCTCACGTCGGTCATCAATCCAGCCTTGACGCCATCGAACTCTCAAAGGATCCAACAATATTCTCCCACTCGAATGCCAACGGGGTTTACAGGAACCGAAGAAACATCGACGATGATCAGATAATGGCCATCGGGGAGAATAATGGTGTGATTGGGATTGCGAGTTGGGGTCCTATGTTGAAGCAGTTGACATCCGACGAGGACCAACCCACATTAAAAGACATGTTAGACCACCTCAACTACATTGTCGACATGATAGGTATAGATCATGTGGGCATAGGTGTAGATGTTGGTTGGAAACGAACCAAGGAAGAAACGGAGATGGACTCGAATACACTTGCTTTCAGCGCTGCCGAATTAATACCAAGGTCTGGTCCCTACATATATGGACATCACAACTGGTATGTGAAGGAGCTGTGGGATCCGGAGGATTGGCCGTTGATAACTGATGGTTTGGTCGCAAGAGGTTACTCGGATGACGAAATCTTGAAGATCCTCGGCGGAAACTTCATGCGCGTCTTCAAAGCGGTATGGGATAAATAATACTATAAATCCTCTCCATTTTCTAAATTTCAGAAATTATGTATATAGACTCATTCTTAGAAAAGGGACAAAGAAACACTTGAAAAATTTTTATATATTATACAGTCCTTGTTCATTGACCTGAATTGGGTAAAACTAACATGTTCAACCTAGATAAAAACGAGTTGGAAAGAGCAAAGGAGTTACATGAAAAATCGATATTTGTGAATGCAACAGACTCAACCTTTGCCGAAGTTTGGGATGAGGAATACTATGATCAACTATTAAAATCGGGAATTACTCTAACCCAGCTGGAGATTCAAGGATGGAATTTTAATCAATCTCTTGAATATTTTACAAACTATATAAAATCGTTAAACAATGTTGGTATGGACAAGTTTATTCTCGCTAGAAGAACGGAAGATATCATAAGGGCAAAAAAAGAAGGAAAAATAGCTCTTTTCTTTGGTACTCAACATGGTGCAATAATTGAGACAGACGAGGAATGCGGCGTGCGGGAGTCGGGCGCACGCGCCCTGGAAACCCTACACTTACTGGGACTAAGAACATTCATTCTCTGTTATAATTTAAGAAATTACATAGCGGACGGGTGTAACGATATCACAGACTCGGGTCTCAGCGCATTTGGTCACGAAGTCGTGAAGAAGTGCAACGAGCTTGGCATCGTAATAGACTTGTCTCATGTGGGGCGCAAATCATCACTTGAGACAATTGAGGCCTCGAAGGATCCAGTAATATTATCGCACTCAAACGCCATGGGAGTCTACAGGAACCGAAGGAACTTATACGATGACCAGATAAAAGCGATAGGAGAGAAAAACGGGGTAATCGGGGTTACCGCTTTTGGTCCTATGGTTAAGCTGTTGACTTCGAACGATGATAAAGTCCATCTAGAAGACATGCTTGATCATTTTGATTACTTTATCGATATGATCGGTGCAAAATATGTTGGTATTGGATTAGATGTCGGTTGGAAAAGGACGATGGGAGAAGCGGGCCATCACTTAATGTCTCTTGCTTTCAGTGCTAACGAAATGCTTCTTGATTCTGGGCCCTATACTTACAGCCTCCATAACTGGTATGTCGAAGAGTTGAAGGCCGCAAGCGATTGGCCGAAGATAACAGAAGGTTTGGTCGCAAGAGGTTACTCGGATGACGAAATCTTGAAGATTCTCGGCGGAAACTTCATGCGGGTCTTCAAGGCGGTATGGGATAAATAAAACATAAAACTATTCGCGCGCTCGGTCGCAGACCGAAATATTCAAGGGTAAACATCCCACCTCTATATCTGCCACGCGCGTAATCTTATCGGTTGAATGAATAGAAAAGGAGATTGAAATCATGGATATTTCACGTATTTCTACCTGTAGTATCGCTGTCATTGAACAGCCGCCGAACATGGCTTTCGATACCATCCGCGCCGCAGGGTACAAGAAGGTCGATATATTGGAGAGAGCCCCGCATTTCTCGTTATTTCCCGGCGAGGTTGACTACGAGGCTATAAAGGCCGCGGCTGATGCCAACGGTGTGAAAATCGCGAATCTAGCGACTTACCCCGGTGGCGGGGCCGATGGCCGCGGCGTCGCTTGGGCATGGCATGGCTGGACGGTTACAGAGCCAGATAAATTTACCAGCTTCGGCTTCAGTAGCGACACGCTGGATGAACAGGAGAAGGAACTCGAGCAGTTAATCCGTACAATTGATTTAGCTGTGTTGCTTGGGGCCCGTTCTATTCGGGTGGTTCCGGGCAATGATCAGCCAGACACAATCGATAAGATCGTCCCCTGGTTCAAGCGAGCCGCCGAGTACGCTGAGGAAAAGAAGATTTATATGGGAATGGAGGCCGAAGCTGCCGGCAGTATTTCGGGCACACCCGAACTGATCCGCGAACTGGTGGAGAAGGTAGGCTCACCTTATCTGGGTGTGCTCTTCGAACCAGGGAACCTCATGTACGTCTGTGGCGTCGATTATCGTCATGCCTTGGAGGTGACGAAAGATGTTGTCGTCCACACGCACTTCAAGGATTGTAAGGCGGTTGACGATGAACACGAATTTGTGATGATGGGTGAGGGAGATATCGACTTTGTGTGGATTGTGGAGCAATTAGAAGCGGCTGGCTATGACGGTGACTACGCCCTTGAGTACGAGCTTCACGATCCCGGCCCAGCCACAGGGCTCAGGATGTTTTACGATAAATTTGTGGGACTGTTCGATGGTAAGTAATTATAAATTTAGTAATTGGTAATTCGGCTTGATAACCAATTGCTAACAGCCATTTGCCAATTACCAACCGACTATTTTATTTTTGGAACCGCCTTAATATAAAAAAGGAGAGTAGTTATGGTCCCATGGAAACACCCTATGCCCCCCTTCCCCCAGGAGTTCTTTGAGGAGGTCCGTCGGGCCAAGCCCGCGTTCAAAAAGATAGATGATTTTGTCATCAGTGTTGAGGAAAAAGGGAAGGCTTGGCTTGTCAAAAAGGGTCAGTCGACTCGAATTGTTTGCATTGAGCAGGCGCAGCTCACCGACGTCTGCCTTTGGAATGCACACGATCCCAAAGAACGTTTCTGGAATGATTACACCCTGTGCCGCGAGACCCCTTTCCTGAGCACCTATAGCCGGCTATGGAGCAACCTGCCCATGTTCCGGCCGATGATGACCATCATCGAGGACACGGTAGAGACCGTAAAAAACCATCCTGGCGACCATCATCACTACTGCTTCGGGTCCCACTGTAATCCCTCCTTTTGGTATTGGGCGCTCAGAGATAAGAACCATCCCTTTGTAACCGAAAACAACTGCTGGTTAAACCTTCAGCACGCGATCGAACCCTTCGGGCTAGCCTCGGAGGACGTGCACGACAATATCAACTTTTTCACGAAGACCCATTGGGAAAACGACGGTACCCATCCGGTGCGACCCAGTGATGCCAAGAAGGGCGACTACGTAGAGCTCTACGCGGAGATGGATGTTCTGATAGCCGCCTCTCTTTGCCCCAGCGGGGCAGGCGTCTACCATTGGAGCGAAGCGGATAAGGATACGATCAGTCCTCTGGGGATCGAGATCTATGACACCGGCATCGAACCGTTGGAGTATGAACACGTGTTGGGCCCGGCAGGATATAAGATTCAGGGCTAGCTCGTATTGACTGTTTCAAACGATATATAAAATCAAGTAGGCAACTAAAATGCCCCGGTCCAACACCATTCAGCGGCTGCTAGACAAAGTTGAGGAGCTGTATGTTCATCCGCGCAACCAAGAGAACCTGAAGAAGTGGGTGCCACAGCCAAAGCGTGCCCTTGACAACAAGTGGCGTGGGGTGGCTACGCCGGTCGATGTGACCAGTGGCAAAATCCCAATTGTGGTAAATTTAGAACCGTCATTCAGGTCAAACGTTTTTAATTATACCGTGGATGACTATTTTCACAGCCCTGAGGTTTATCTTGAGAATTTTCTCAAGCACGAGATCTTTCGTTTCACTGAAATTCAAGATGACGTGCCACTTCTTCGTTACATCCCGATATATCGTACTGCCTATTTTGAAGCTTCCCTGTGCGGTGCTGAAATAGTCTACTTAGATGATCATGATGCGGTGCTTCCCGACACACCCCATCTAAAGAATCTTTCAGACGTTGATACCCTGACTCTCGTTGATTTCAACCAAGGTGAGGCGATGTCCTACGCTAAACAACTGTATGAATATGTCTGCGAGCAGGTCCGGGGTCGAGAGATCACCGTTTCGTTTATGGAATGGTTGCGGAATCCTTTCGGGGTGGCGACATGGTTATATGGTGAGCAGGAACTCGTGGCGGCGATGACATCGGATCCAGAAGGCGTGCATCGATTGATGCGTTATACGACCGAGTCAAGGAAGGTGTGGACGCGCCAACGAGTCGAATGCTTGGGTGAAGAAGACTTTGCGACGGCGCCAATATACAGTGATACGGTGAGAGGGTCTTTAATTTCTCCGGAACAGTATCTGGAATTTGTACAGCCATATGAGCTGGAAATAGCTGAAATGCACGGTGGCATCTACTATTTTCATTGCTGCGGGAGCACTACGGAACTGCTCGATCAGCTCGGTGATTTACCAGTCGACTTGTTTCATGTTGGCCCCTGGACTGATGTACAGAAAGCGGCTGAAGTGTGGGGCTCCAAGGGCACTGCCCTTGAAATATGTTTGCAAAAACATGGGGAGTATGGCCCTAGTTCTTGGCAGGCTAAGGATGACGTGTTTCGGGCATCACCCGAAGAAATTGAGATCATGATTCGAAATAAGATTAGCCAGACCGTTGAGGGAGGTGCAACTGCGTTTTGTATCGAAGCAGGTCCGTTGCACCGAACGAAGAACGGCCCCGAACAGGATGTCAAATCGATTAAGCAATGGATGCACATCGCCCGGACCACACTGGCGAGTTTGGATGCTTAACAAAAGTGCGCCCTTTCATATACTGTACTGCATTGTTGGCGATCGTCGATAACCCCGTGTATATTCTTTAACGCTCACAAGTAACGCCCTGAAGAGACATTCATTCCCCCAATAGGAGCGAAGAAAATCTTGCTTGAAAATTTTTTATACGTTATGCGCTCCCCTGTTCATTGATTTAAATTGGTTAAAAATAACATATTCGAGCTTAGCAAAAAAGAGTTGGACAGATCGAGGGAACTTCATGAGAAGGCGATCTTCGTGGTTCCGACGAGCGGCACCTTCGTACAGCACTGGCATAAAGAATATTATGATAAGCTGCTCAGAGGGGGCGTTGTTCTCTACAATCTAGAACTTGAAGGCAACAACTTTCGGCAGGTCACAGATCATCTAGTAAAATACAACGAAAAACTAGACAACATAGGCAGAGAAAACATAATCATCGCTAAAGAATCAGAGGATGTATATCGGGCAAAACGAGAAGGAAAAGTGTCCTTTTTCATCTGCTCCCAGCACGGAGCTGTTATAGAGAGGGACACAGGGCTGCTGAAAATATTCTATGATCTAGGAATGAGAGTTTTCGGCCTCTGCTACAGCCTGAGAAACTACATAGCGGACGGGTGCAACGAGATCACAGACGCCGGCCTCAGCGCGTTCGGCCAGAGGGTCGTCAAGAAGTGCAACGACCTCGGCATGGTTATAGACCTGTCTCACGTGGGGCGTCAGTCCAGCCTCGAGGCCATCGAGCTCTCGAAGGACCCGGTGTGCTTCACACACTCAAATGCGATGAAGGTGTATCGAAGCAGAAGAAACCTCTACGATGACCAGATTCAGGCCATAGGCGAGAGGAACGGGGTGATCGGTGTAAACGGATGGGGGCCCATGGTGAAGCAGCTGACGTCCAACGAGGACAAACCCACTCTTAGCGATATGCTCGACCACCTGGACTACATGGTCGACCTGATCGACGTGGACCACGTCGGCATGGGGCTGGACGTCGGCTGGGGTAGGACTGCGGAGGAGGTGGAATCGGACAAGATGATGCCCGGGTTCAGCGCCGGCGCTGAGCGTATTACGATGTCGGGGCCCTATGAGTACAGCCATCACAACTGGTATGTCAAGGAGCTTTGGGACCCCGAGGATTGGCCGTTGATAACCGATGGCCTGGTCTCCAGGGGTTACTCGGACGGTGAGATCTTGAAGATCCTCGGAGAGAACTTTATGCGGGTTTTCAAGGCGGTCTGGGACAAATAGACTGTGTAAGGCGTGGATTTAATGAACCCTAAAGTTCTCAAAGTTGGCGAAGTCTCCGCAAAGAGGGGAGAGAAGACGACGGGGAAGCTAACCACATTTTACATGAGAGATGGCTCGCAGGTCGACATCCCCGTACTACTGATTAATGGAGCAAAAGAAGGCCCGATCGTCTCATCTGTAAGCGGACGCCATTCCAATGAGCTTCCAGGAACCCTTTCAACCATTGAGATCTTCAAGATGCTGGATCCCATGGATGTGAGCGGGGCTTTCATCGGCATCCCCATGGCTACCCCCACCGCGTTGCACCATGGTTGGCGCGTGAACACCCTAGACCTAAGGGAGATGACTTGGCCAGGCCATCCCGGGGGGACCATAACCCAGAGGATATCATACGCGGTTTTCAAACATGTATACGAGCCAGCCGACCTGTTTCTGTCCCTCCACGCCAACTTCAAGCCCTGCATCCCTTACTGCCGGGCGGAAACGACAGCGGACGAGGAGATAAACATCTGGGCCGATAATATCGCGAGATCCACAGGGATCACAAACATCAACACTCCGGGGGTCAATGAGTTCCCTCCGAAGCCAGATCCATTCTTCCCCGACCGACCTCCAAAGGCGGTGGTATTCATCGAAGCTGAGGGGGCGAACACAATAGAGGAGAGGCCCGTACGAGCGACCCGGAAGGGGCAGCTCAACGCGATGAAGACGGCGGGTCTGGTAGAGGGAGAACTAGAGGACATGGATGGCGATTGTGTGACCCTTCATCCACCGAAGGGATACGGTTTCGCAGCCTATATTCCTCCTGAGGCAGGATATCGCGGAAATAGGATATACGCCAGGCGGGGAGGTCTACTGATCAAGGAAGCCGAAGACGCTTTCATCGGGAGGAAGATAGAAGAGGGCACAATAATCGCCAGGGTGATCGATCTCTACGGCGAAGAAGTAGAGGTGATCCGGGCGCCTAGCGACGGGTATATCTGGGCATGGCCACTAAGGACTGATTCAGGCTTGCCTTGTCCGGCCGTGTATACCGGTTCTGAGGTAGCCTATTGGTTTGTAGAGAAGGAGCTCAGAGAGCCCTACAAATCCTTATACTGACCCAACACACCCTCTTTTCATTTTAATTCTTTTTTAAGCTCGTTTTTATCGTGGTTGTAAAAGGTTATATTTCATATAATTTGTACATTTGTTAGCTATGAAAGTCGTAAATAGCATTCTGGAATTGATAGGAGAAACCCCCCTCCTGAACCTTGAAAGAATAACCAAAGGTGTTGAGGCGAATGTCTATGGCAAACTAGAGTTTTTCAACCCGACTGGGAGTCTTAAGGATAGAATAGCGCTGTATATGATCGAGCAAGCTGAGAAAAAAGGGATGTTGATGCCGGGTCACACTATTGTGGAGGCTAGCACGGGCAACACCGGCATTTCGCTCTCCTTTGCGGGCATGATGAAGGGCTATAAAGTAAAGATTTTTGAGACCATCCCCGGGAGTGCGGGTGAAGAGAAGATTAAAACGATGGAAAACTTCGGTGCAGAGGTAGTGATTCTCAAGACTGACGATGTCAAAAAATTAGAGGGTAAAAGCGTTCCCGGGGCGGAGATTGAACTCCCTGGGAGGAGAATCTGTCTGGATCTCGAAAGAAAAAATCAGGATATCTGGTGGGCCAGGCAGTTCAGCAACCCGGACAACGTCGAGGCTCAGAAAGAGACGGGGAGAGAGATACTGTCTCAACTCGACAACAAAGTCGATGTGTTCGTGGCATCCATAGGGACCGGGGGGACCCTCATGGGGATTGCCGAGGCGTTGAAGAACGAGCTACCGGATGTCAAAGTCGTCGGCGTGCAACCGGTGGATTCCAAGTTTTGGATCACCCCCGGCCAGCCCTATCCCAGAAGCGAGATACAAGGGGGCATAATCGCGGACATGCTGGAGATAGAGGGGTTGATCGACGAGGTGGTCGCGGTCTCCGATGCGGATGCCGTGGGGATGATGCATCGGCTGTGGAGAGAGGAGGGGGTCTTCGCGGGGGCATCCTCCGGAGCCAACGTGCTCGTTTCATTGAAAGAGGCAAAGAGACTCAGTTCCGGGAACGTGGTCACAGTCTTCCCAGACAGCGGCAACCGCTACCTCACAGAAGAACACTATGTCACATAAGTTATATGATGACCCTCAGAAGTCACCGACTCATATTTTTAGCGTGGTCTTCGATTGCGTCGGCGACTTTTTCGAGGGTCTCCAAAGGTTTGACCAGCGGTATCCTCATGTAACCTTCTGTGCTCTCTCCGAAGCATGTTCCAGAGTATGTCAAGACTTTTTGCTCCTTCAGTAGCGTTTCACAGAACTCCTCGGACTTCCCGAAGACCTTGATGTCCGGGAAGACGTAGAATGCGCCCTCAGGCATCGGGCACTCTATGCCGTCGATCTCATCCAGACGGGAGGCAAAGTATCGTCTTCTCCTGTCATACTCCCTCACCATCTTCTCAACGGGTTCCCAGGGGCCTTTCAAGGCCGCAAGGCCTGCCCGTTGCACAAAGGTGCTGGGTCGATAGCCGAGGGGGATCTTCGCTATACGGGTTGCGAGGGGCTCATCTGTGAGTATGTATCCCAGGCGCCAACCTGTCATGGCCCATGTCTTGGAGAAGCTGTTGCTGACCAAGGTTCTCTCCTTCATGCCTGGCAGGGAAGCAATGCTGACGTGTTCTCTCCCGTCCCAGACGAACTCGTTATAGACCTCGTCTGACAGGACTAGTAGGTCCCTCTGCTGGGCTAAATCGGCCACTTCGGCCAGTTCCTCTTTTGTCAGAGTCGTGCCCGACGGGTTGTTCGGGGTGCAGAGCATTATCATCTTCGTCTTGGGCGTCACGCTCTCCCTGAGCCTCTCGATATCGATGTGGAATCCATTCTCTTGATCCAGGGGGACTTGCACCATCTTGGCCCCCAGATACTTGAGGATGACCTCGTAGACCATGTAATAGGGCTCAAGGACGATCACCTCTTCCCCAGGGTTGACTGTGCCGGCAAGGGACAGGTACAAGGCAAGGCCGCTCCCGGCGGTCACTATCGCCTCTGAGGGCTTCCAGTCGATTCCATACTTGCTGTGGTACTCGGCCAGAGCCTCTCTAAGGTCGTTCCGCCCTGGCGTGGGTGGGTAGTGCGTCAACCCTTCCTTCAAGGCTTTGATAGCCGCGTCTCTGATGAATTTAGGTGTCTCGAAGTCCGGGTCTCCCGGGCATAGGTTGATGACGCCCTCCATTTTCGAGGCGAGGGCAGGCAGTCTAAGGTAATCTGGTCTCTCCAAGTTGCTGATACGTTTCTCCAGATATCTATCGATCATTAATACTCACTATTGCTGAGCTTTGTTGCTTACTCGTAATAATATTTTATGTAATTAGATTCAGTTTCTGCCTAGATCGGTGAGTGTTTTATTATGAAATTTCGTAACTCGGAAAACAGCATCTATCCTCATTATAAGGCACCACCATTTACAAAGTAGAGTTGTACGTAGATCTTTGTAAGCGACGTTCCTTTTAAAGAAAATAGAAAAATAGAAGATTGCTCGTTCCAGTAAATCATTAAATATTTTAGAAAAATCGCCTTATTCTCCGGCTTCGGTGCTGACTAGCTTATTGTACCTATCTGCATCGATATTGCGTCCAGTTAGGATCAAGACCACCTTCTGGTCCTTGACATCGATTTTACCAGCGAGGATGGCAGCCAAGCCAACAGCGGCGGAACCTTCTATCATCAACTGCTCTTCCCTCTGGAACACTCGCATCGCATGTATGATCTCGTCTTCCTCAACCAGCTTTACGCTTTCAATCAGGTTCCTCGATATCTCGAAGGTCAGAGGCGTGAACGTACCCATCAATCCGTCGGCAACTGAGGGTTTGATCTCTATCCTTTCGTGGCAGCGGCCATCTCTGAGAGACAGATAAGCACCAGGCGCGGCGGTGGCCTCTACGCCCACGATCCTGGCCTTCTCTGAGACGGATTTCACGGCCGTAACGATCCCAGATACAAGTCCTCCGCCCCCGATGGGAACAAGAATCATCTGCACATCGGGCAGATCTTCCATGATCTCGAGGCCTATCGTCCCCTGTCCTGCTATTATGAGCGGGTGGCTGTGGGAGTGGACGTAGGTACCATCGATCTCTTTCACATATCGTTGAGCCTCATCGAGGGCTTCGGTGTAATTTTTTCCGTGTAATATTGCTTCGGCCCCAAAGGACCGTATCTTCTCCAATTTTTTTGGATCGGCGCTCGTTGGGAGGAACACCTTCGTCGGAGGGCGACCCGAGATGCTCGCCGCGTATGAGAGACCCGTGCCGTGGTTGCCGCTCGAGGCCGTTACCAGACCCCGGTTCCTCTCTTCATCTGTCAAGGCGGAGACCATGTTGATCGCACCACGGACCTTAAAGGACCCTGTTAACTGCCAGCACTCCATCTTCAGGTAGATGTCACCGCCGGTTTTCCTGCTCAAGGCCGGAGAGTACAGCAGAGGTGTGCGCAGAATCCGATTCTTCAGGCGCTTCCGGGCTAAGAAGATCTCTGAAGGCGAGAAAACGGGGTTAATTTTTGATATTGCCATTCGTATCCCCAATCTATTTGGTTACCAAGGTATATTCGTACAAAAGTGTATGGATAACAGCTGAATTATTCCAATTTTAGGATTACCAAATCAGGTGCTCTCTCTTGGACCCCTACCTGGAACTTGGGGTTCTATCCTTTGATAGGCTCAGGCGTCTATATGCAGGCGCGCACGCGCTCCGAAGGCCTTTTCTTGGGTGCTTCAGACCATTAGGGGATAGGAATGTCTTCCCATCCGGTCGTCGTTGACAAACCTGGAAAGAAGGTCCTCTTAATGGGTAATGAGGCCATCGCGCGCGGAGCTATTGAGGCAGGCATTACTGTTGCTACAGCTTATCCGGGTACTCCATCTTCGGAGATTGGCAACACCCTGAGCAGAGTAGCAGATGCAGCGGGGCTCTATTTCGAGTGGTCCACCAACGAGAAGATAGCCTTCGAAGTGGCATATGGTGCCTCGATGTGCGGCCAAAGAAGCCTAGTCGCCATGAAGCACGTGGGGCTCAACGTAGCCCTCGATGTTCTCAACGCTGTGAGCCTCAGGGGAGTGAACGGAGGCCTCGTCTTCGTCTCCACCGACGATCCCTCGCAACACAGCAGCCGTACTGAGCAGGACAACCGCTGGCTGGCGAAGCAGAACTGCGTACCTGTTCTGGAGCCCTCGAGCCCTCAGGAGGCGAAGGACTTCACACGCTATGCGTTTGAGCTCTCGGAGAGGGTGAAGCTCCCCATCATGATTAGGACAGTTACGCGGCTCAGCCACATGAGGAGCGACATAAGCCTGGGCCCCATCGAGAGGATGGAGAGGGCCCCGAAGTTTGACTGGGAGGGTTTTAGCTATAGAGTGGCTGGGTTCGAGAAGCTCTTCAGGCGCCACGAGGAGCGCCTCGAGAAATTTGATAGGGTTCAAGAGGAGTTCAATGGGGTCGATTTCAACTGGCTTAAGCTCGACGGGGGCGAGAAAGTTGGGGTCATCGGGGTCGGATTTGCATTCACTTACGTGCTGGATGCTATCCGGAAGTTGGGTGTCGAGCCCGACGTTGCGTATCTGAAGCTCGCGACGCCTAATCCCATGCCGACGGCTTTGATTAAGAGAATGCTCGATGGCGTGGAGACCGTGTTGGTCGTCGAGGAGGTTGACCCCTTCGTCGAGATGCACGTCAAGGCTCTCGCCAAAGAAATCGCTCCCGGTGTAGCCATCCTGGGGAGGGAGACGGGGCATCTCCCCAGGGGGGGTGAACTGGATCCATCGATCATGGATAACTCGATTGCAGGCTTATTGGGAATATCCTGGAAGGGGATCGACCGGGCCGACGTGGAGGAGAAAGCCGGTCATCTGCTCTTCGACAGGATGCTGACCCTCTGCGCCGGGTGTCCCCACAGGGCGTCGATCCACGCCCTCAAGAAGGCGGTCATAGAGGTTAAGGGCGGCCTCAAGGGGGTGGTGGTGAACGGGGACATTGGTTGCTACGGGCTCGCCCACGCACCTCCCATGAGCTTCGAGGACACTTACTTCTGCATGGGGGCGAGCATCGGCGTCTCCCAGGGGATGGCTAGAGTCGGTGTGGACACCATCGCATGGATCGGGGACGGCACCTTCTTCCACTCGGGGATGCCTTCCCTCCTCAACGCCGTCTACAACGGGGCGCCCATCAAGATCGTCGTGGCTGACAACGGGACGGTGGCGATGACGGGCTTCCAGCCTACTCCCCAGAGCGGCAAGACCGCGACAGGGAAGCCCGCTAAGAGGATCATGATCGAGGACATCGCTAGGACCCTTGGCGTGGATTTCGTCGAGGTTGTGGATCCCTATGACCTGGAGGCGGCCCAAGGCGCATTCGAGAGGATGCTGGAGGCCGAGGGGGTCGCCATGGTTATAGCAAGGAGGGCCTGCTCTACGGAGGCGGTGAGGGAGATGAGGCCCGGGAAGCCCGTCCCTTACGTCGTCGACGAGGAGCTTTGCAATGGATGCAGAATCTGCTTGAGCCAGTTTGGCTGTCCCTCCCTCGCGTGGAGCGATGAATCGGGAAAGGCCTGGGTAGATTCGGCCACATGCACCGGTTGCAGCGTCTGCGCCCAGGTATGCCCCTTCGATGCAATCCATTTGGAGGGGCCCTGATTGGGGGTCTTCAGGCTCGTCATCGCCGGAGTGGGCGGCCAGGGGACACTACTGGCGTCGAGGCTCATCGCCCAATCCTCCATAGACGCTGGGCTCCCCGTTAAGATCGGGGAGACCTACGGCATGGCCCAGAGGGGTGGCCCAGTTATGGGCCACATCCAGATCGGTGAGGGCACAGAAAGCCCTCAAATTCGCCCAGGGGAGGCGGACGTTCTCCTGGGCTTCGAGATCGGTGAGGCGGTAAGACGTGGTGTCACCTACCTGAAGGAGAACGGGCTAGCTCTAGTAAACACGCGAAGATTCCCCCCTGTAGAGGTCATCTCGGGGATGATGGACTACCCAACGGAGGACTCCCTTATTTCTCTACTCAAGGAGGTCACATCCAGGATTGTCAAGTACGACGCCACAGCCCTCGCGGAGAAAGCCGGAGACGCAATAGCGACGAACATGGTGATGCTGGGGGCAATCGTTGAAAGCGGAGAACTGCCCTTCCACGGAGATGTAGTGATCGAGGCCCTCCGGAAGAGCGTCCGTGCGACTTATCTGGAGACTAACTTGAAGGCGTTTAATTTGGGTCGGATTGCCTTCGAGACATCTCTATAGGCTTAATTGGATCATCTTCAAACGGTCGCGCGCTAGGGTGTTTAGAAATCCTCTGAAAAACACACCAAAAAGCTAAAGGAACCCGAACATCGCTCCATCCCGACAGGATTCCCGTCAGAAACACGGACAATTCCAAGAAAAACAACACCGCAACTCCCACCAAAATAAGGGGGGGAGGGGGGGGTCATACATCTGACCGTGAATACAACGCCACTCGACAAAAGGAACCTAAATATCGCTCCAACACGATCCGATTCAGCACAAAAACGTGCTCCTAAGCAACGAATCCCTACCCAATAGAACCACAGGGGGAGGGGGGGTCATGCATCTGAACCCGAAACAACCTCCCCACGACGAA
>JAUWBQ010000196.1 GCA_030601645.1 Candidatus Bathyarchaeota archaeon
TTCTTCGGCATAGGCGGCGGCGGACGCGTCTGGCGGGAGCTCACCATGGAGCAGCTGGAGGAGTACGCCCTCGGCTACGACAGGCGGGTGCTGGAGGCGGTGGACTGCCCCATCAAGCTCATGCACATCTGCAGCACCCCCCGGGGCAACCCCCAGGACAAGGGCCTGATGGAGGGCGGCTGGTTCAGGGAGTACCCCGTGGACTGCATCAACTGGGACGCCCACGAGTACACATGGTTAGACAGGGCCAAGGAGATCTACGGCGGCAGGTTCGCCATCTGCGGGGGCCTCAACAGGGCCACCACCCTCAGGACGGGAACCCCCGAGCAGGTGAAGGCGGAAGTGAGAAAGGCCATCGAGGACGCCGGCGAGGGAGGCGGCTTCATGCTGGGGCCGGGCTGCACCGTCTACCAGGACATGCCCCTGGCCAACTATAACGCCGTAGGCAGGACCGTCGTCAAGCACGGCTACTACAGGCGCTGATCCCCGGGTCCCACCAGTCCCTCACTCGAAGGAGAGCGGTCCTCCTCGGCGAAGGCCCGGTGGGTGTAAAGACATAGCTTTTAAAGACCTGCCCCTTTGAAGACTGTGAAAAACTAGAGATATTCGGATTACCGGGGTGGACTGCTTGGAATCGGACTACCAGAAGGTCAAGGGTGTCGTCGGGGAGGTGGGCCTGGAGAGGGACGGCGAGCGCTTCAACGCCTTCAACGTCAAGATATCCATGGTCGTCGACTCCGGTAAGGCAATGACCCTCGAACAGGGGGAGCTGCTGATCAAGCAGTTCAGGAAGGAGCTCCTAGGCAAGGCGGTGGAGATCGCCACCATCGTCGTCCCCTGCCCCGTCTGCGGCAAGTGCTTCAACACTGAGCAGGGCATGAAGCAGCACGTGAGGATGGTCCACGGGAAGAAGAAAAAGAAGATGGAGCCCAAGGCCGCGAAGAAGACCGTGAAGAGGGGCTCCCGCAAGAAGCCACCCTAGGGGACATTCAGCATTCTTATTGCCCATCGAAGGGCTTCATTCGACGAGCCGGTAGTCGAAGCCCTCCCCCTTCTCTATCGCGCCTTCATCGAGGAGGTTCCTGACCCGTTTCCTCACAGTCACCCTCGACGCAGACCCCCTCTCGGTGGCGACCTCCCGGGTCAACCCCGAGATGTTCATAGGCCCCTTCAAGGCCGGGTTGTTGAGGATGATGCGGGAGACATCGTCCCGGGACTCGGGCGTCCTGTCTAGGTGGCGGCGGACTCCGATGAGGCGCTGGATGAGCTTGAGGGGCTCCCCGTAGAGGGCGGCGCCCACCTTGAGGTCTCCCATGAGCCGGGCGATCTCGGGGTACTGGCGGCTCTCGGTGAGGATGGCCTCCAGTTAGTCGAGGCGGTGCATCATCCTCTCCAGCTTCTCGTTGAGAGCCTTGAGACCATCCTCCGTATCGGACAAGCCACTCGAAGAGTGAATACGCGCTGAAAATTTATGGATTTAACGCTCCCGGGAAGAGTTAATTATCGTTCTAACAAGGTTGTTTGTAGTGATAGATTTGGACATCGGATTGCTATCCAGGCTGAGCGACGCCTTCGGGCCTCCGGGAGCTGAAGAGGAGCCAAGGGAGATCCTGAGGGCGGAGCTGGAGGAAGTGGCCGACGAGGTCGAGGTGGACAAGCTGGGGAACATCTTCTTCCGCCACGGGGGGAAGGAGGACGCCCCGCTGGTGATGCTGGCCGCCCACATGGATGAGGTGGCCCTCATGACCACCTACATCGAGGAGAAGGGCTTCCTCAGGTTCCACACCCTGGGCGGGATCCCCGAGGGCATCCTCCCGGGCCAGAGATTCGTCTTCAGGGGGAAGAAGGGAGACTTGGAGGGTATCATCGGCACCAAGCCGCCCCATATAATGTCCCAGGAGGAGAGGAAGAAGCTCATACCCATGGGGGACCTCTTCATCGACATCGGCGCAGAGAGCAGAGAGGCCGCCGAGGAGAAGGGATGCCACATCGGCATGACCGGGGTCTTCGACGTTCAGTTCACGGAGCTCGGAGACGGCTACTTCAGGGGGAAGGCCTTCGACGACAGGGCCGGGTGCGCGGTGATGGCCGAGGCCTTCAAGGCGCTGAGGGACTCCCCGTACAACGTCGTGGCCGTGGGCACCGTCCAGGAGGAGGTGGGGCTCAGGGGCGCCCGGACCGCGGCCTGGCAGCTGGAGCCCGACTTTGGTTTGGCCGTGGAGGGGACCTTCGCCGCGGACGTGCCAGGTTCTAAGCCCCACCAGACCTCCGCGGAGTTGAAGAAGGGGCCCGTCGTCACCATCGCTGACCGGAGCGTCATCGCCCACCCCAAGATCATGAGGGCCCTCATAGATGCGGCGGAGGCGGAGGGCATCCCCTACCAGTTCAAGAAGATCCCCAGCGGGGGCACCGACGCGGGGGCCATCCACCTCACCAGGGGCGGGGTCCCCAGCGGGACCGTGGCGGTTCCCTGCCGGTACATCCACGGCCCGGCCGCCGTCACCCACGTGGACGACCTGGGCAACACCGTCAGGCTGGTGGAAGGGTTCGTAGGAAGGGTCTCCCGGCTCTGACCCTCTCTTTTTTCCTAATATTGGCGGAGTTACTGGCCCTTAGTGAACCGCCTGTACTGCTCTAGGTCCCCTTTCCAGTCCCGCTGGTTGATGGGGCAGGCGTATCGGGGCTTGCAGATGACCTCCGAGCCTTCGAACGCGTCCAGCACCTTCAGGGCGCTGAGGCCCGTCTCCTAGGCGACCACCACCTTGCCGATGCCCAGCTCCTGGGCCCTCTCCCGGCCGAGCTCTGGTTTGTCCGTGTTCACCTCGCCGTGGACGTCGAAGTAAAAGGTGGGCCTGCTCTCCCCTAGCTCTTTCAAGATGGATCAGAGTGAAACTCCTTTAATTGAATAAGAAACTTGCAGGGGAACAAACGTTTAACAGCAGGCTGGTGCGAATACTAGCTGGAAAAAGGGAAAAGCATAGACGATGGTGCTGGAGAAGCTGGGGTCCTCTCTTTACGAAGCCCTCAGGAAGGTGATCAGGGCGCCCGTGGTGGACGAGGATCTGGTCAAGGAGCTGGTGAGGGATTTTCAGAGGGCCCTCCTGCAGGCGGACGTGAAAGTCCAGCTGGTCATGGAGCTCAGCCAGAACATCCAGAAACGGTCCTTGGACGAGGAGCTGCCCCCCGGCATCAGCCGCCGGGAGCACGTGGTCAAGGTGGTCTACGACGAG
>JAUWBQ010000021.1 GCA_030601645.1 Candidatus Bathyarchaeota archaeon
TCGTCGATGGGAGCCACGACTGCAGGGTCCCCCTTGATGGGGAGGACGGCGTAGGCCTGCACGCCGCATCCCAGCTTCTTTCCCAGGCTCCAGTAATTTGATACGTAGTACACGTTCTCGGTGGAGGAGGCTATCAGGGTATCGACCCCCTCCCTCTGCATTATCTCGAAAGCCCGTTCACCGTTCAGTGGCATAACTGGACAGTTTATGGTTGTATGATCTGTTTTTAAGGTAAATGGAGTGGGAAACTCGTGAGGCTGAGAACTGGCCGACCCACAATTCACCTTTTTAAATCCTGACATCGATTTATGATTCATCTGACTGAAGAGAGGGGAACGATGTGACTGACACGTTCAAAGAGAGGGCATCGAAGGAGATCGACGCCCTCAGGGGCCGGTTGATCGAGATCAGCACGGCCATCCACAACGAGCCGGAGTTGGGATACGAAGAGTACAAAGCGTCGGAGCTCCTTGCCACAGAACTGGAGAAATTCGGGTTCTGCGTCGAGAGAGGAGTCTCCGGCCTGCCCACCGCCTTTAAAGCGGTCCTCAATGGAATGGGAGAGGGCCCGACAGTGGCGATCCTAGCCGAGTACGACGCCTTGCCCGAGGCGGGCCATGCCTGCGGCCACAACATCATCTCGGCCTCTGCGCTAGGAGCCGGCATAGGCCTGTGCGAGACGATGGGAGAGCTGGACGGCACGGTAATCGTCTTCGGCACTCCGGCCGAAGAGGGCTACGCCGAGAACGCAGGGGGAAAGATCGTGATGTTGGACGAGATCGGGAAGGCCGACGTCGCCATCATGGTCCACCCTGGATCCAGATATGGTGTGGGGTCTACCTCGCTGGCGAGGGAGTCCTTCATGATCTCCTTCAAAGGGAAGGCGGCTCACGCGGGCTTCTCCCCGGAGAAGGGGATCAACGCCCTCGAGGGGGTGCTGCTCACCTTCCAGGGGATCAACGCCCTGAGGCAGCATGTCCGCAGGGACATCAGGATCCACGGTGTAATCAAGGACGGCGGGGCTGCCCCGAACATCGTCCCCGAGAACGCGTCTGCCCATTTCTATGTCAGGGCCCCCACCATCGGGCTCCTAGAGGAGACTTTGGAGAGGGTGAAAAACTGCGCAAGGGGTGCGGCCCAGGCCACGGGGGCCGAGGTCAGCTTCAGGAAGGTCGCTAACACATACGCGAACAAGGTGCCCAACGTGGCCCTGTCGGAGGCGTTCAAGGAGAATCTGGAGAAGCTGGGGGTAGAGTTCCCTGAGGCCCTGTCCGAGAGGTCGGGAGCCTCCACGGACTTTGGCAACGTGAGTCAGATCATGCCCGTCGCAAGCGCTTCCATCTTCATAGGAGAGGATGTCGTGCTTCACTCCTTCGAAGCGACGGAAGCCACGGCATCGGAGCTGGCCCACGATGCTGTGATCATAGGCGCCAAGGGCCTGGCCCACACTGCCATAGACGTGCTGACCGACCCGGAACTCCTGAGAAGGATAAATGAAGAGTCCTCTAACAGGTGATTCTACTAATTTTATACAAAGAAAAAGACGGGGTTTCCTCCGCTAGGCTTATTTTCCCGACTGAGTGACGATGAACTTGCAGTAGGGGTCGTCCTTAGTGAGTATCTCGGGTATCTGTACGTCGAGATCGGATCTGTAGGCCTGCCACATAGCATGATGGAACTTCTGGCAGTAGAGGAGGCCGAAGTCGTTCCCGTCCTTGGCTCTCCAGATCTGCTCGAAGGGGCAGGCATAGGTGAAGGAAACGAGTTTGTCATCCTCGAAGATCATCCGGGTCTTCTCGGTGCCAGGATGGCTGGGCATGTCGTAGTGGGTGAACAGTGACCTCAGGTTGATGGGCAGGCCCTGCTCCTCGTGCCTCCTCTTCAGCCTCTGGCCCCTCGCCCTCCCGTAGCTGCGGATAGCCCTCCTGAGGGCCTCCTCCCCCTCCTCGCTGAAGCTGTCCACCATCTCCTTGGCGAAGGTGTAGTACATCAGGGCCCAGAGGTCCCCGAACTCTGCTATGTCTCTCTCCGAAGCCATATGTAGACTCGGGGAACATCAGAGGGTTCTCCTGTTAAAACATCTACCCAGCGAGAAGGGGGCTCATCTCGCAATCCACCGGGGGGATTATGGGAACAGGGTGTCCGATCCCCCTGAAAGTTTAAAATCATGAAGCGAGATGCTATGGGTACCACGGGGTGTCGGGTATGGGGGTGCTGGGCTGGCTTGAGGAGAGGCGCAACGTCGTCACTCTATCCGTCATTTCAGCTCTCAGGGGTGCCGGGTTCAACCTGCGATGGGTCATCTGGCAGCCCTTCGTGCTGAGCCTGGGGGTCCCCATGGGGAGCCTGGGTGGCCTGGAGAGCCTCGCGGACCTGACGAGGATATCAATCCAGCCCATGGTGGGGAGCGCCTCAGACGTCCACGGCCGCAGGAAGTTCCTCATAGCCCGAGAGGTGCTGGTCCTGATGGCGGGCCTCCTCTTCATCTTCGCCGGGTCTTGGTCAATGCTCTCCATCGGGGTCGTCCTCGTCGGTCTCTCCAGCGCCCTCTTCCCCATCTGGAACACGATGGTGGCCGAGTCCTCGGAGTCCACTGAGCTGGGATACACATACAGCCTCATCGGCACAGTCCAAATGGCTGTGGGCCTCCTAGCCACCATGGCCGCAGGGATCATAGCCAGCACCTACGGCTACAGGACGGTCTTCATCGTGGCCTCGGCCTTGGGGGTTATCACCCTCCTCATGGTCTTAATTCGGCTCCCAGAGACAAGGATCCGGAAAACCGATTCGAAGATCAGCCTGGGGCAACTCGCGGGCTCCCTCGTCGACTCCTTGAGACCCCCCCGATATCTGTGGGGGTTCTACATAGCAATGTCCGTCGACCTCATCGCCTTCAATATGGGCTACAGGCTCCTGTATGGGATGCTTTCCGAGGGCTATGGATACACCCCATACATGCTTGGGATCATGTCGACGGTCATGATCGCCGCAAACGCCCTGTCACAGATCCCTCTGGGCAAGTTGGTGGACAGGTACGGCTACGTCCGCTTCCTATTCTTATCCCAGATCATAGCCTGCGGGGTAATAGGCCTCATGCTGTACTCGAAGAGTTTCACAGTAGTTTTGGCCGCCCAGGCCCTGATGGGGATCGCCGCATCCTTCTGGGGCCCCGCCGAGCAGGCCTGGATAGCCAGCAACGTCGACCCCAACAAGCGGGCTCAGGCGATAGGGAGCTACTCGACCTTTAGGGGCTTGGCGTCTCTGCCCGCTCCCTTCATCGGTGGCATCCTCTTCGACACCTACGGCTTCGACGTCCCTATGGTACTCAACATGGTGTTGGCCTTCGTGGACGCCGTCCTGATACTGGTCTTGGTCAAGGACAGGGTTCTTCCGTCTCCCGAGGAAAATCCACCAAAAATAAATGGTGAATAATAGCTTCTGGAGGACATGATCGGAAAAACGGAAGACCTTTCCTTTCAGCCTTAATAATATAAGAGGAGAACTAAACCTAGGGAGGATCTATAAAATGAGGATAGCTGTTGTGAGTTACTCGCATGAGACCTGCACCTTCTGCCCGGAGATCGGCACACTGGAACTCTGGGAGAAGGGCGGCATCCGCTACGGGAAGGAGTCCCTGGACACCGAGGGGGAGGGGAAGGGCTATATAACTGGTTACAAGGAAGCCGCCGAGGACGAGGAAGACGTCGAGCTCGTCGGGATCATCAGGACCTCCTGGCCGGCCACCACGGGATACGGGAGCTGGAACACCGCTGAATCCTTCGATGTCATCTCCGGGAGAATCATGGAGCGCCTCGGGAACGCGGGGAGGCTGGACGGGGTGCTCCTCGCCCTCCACGGCGCCATGGCCGTCACCGGCATCCCCAGGCCCGAAGCCGAGCTCGCCCGCAGGGTCCGGAAGATCGTCGGCAGTATACCCATCATGGTCACACTGGACCTCCACGCCAACGAGGACGTGGAGTTCGCCAACGCCGTCGACGGGGTCTTCATCCTGAAGACCTATCCCCACCTCGACGCCCACGACATCGGCGTGACCGCCTCCCGCTGCATGATCGACACCATCAGGGGCAGGTTCAACCCCACCATGGCCTTCAGGAGGCCCAACATCATCTGCGCCAGCGTCTTCCAAGCCTCAGGATACCACCCCATGAAGACCGTCTACGACCGCTGCAGGGAGTGGGAGGCAAAGGGCGTCTACTGCGCATCCGTCGCCCCCGGCTACGCTTACGCCGACGTCCCAGATGTCGGGGTCTCGATCTTCGTCGTCGCCGACGACAACCAAGCCCTCGCAGAGGAGGCTACCCAGGACCTTTCTGACTTGGTCTGGAGCCTCAGAGAGGACCTGACCCGGAAGCTGCCCAAAGCGAAGGAGGGGGTTGCTAACGTCGTCAAGATGGTTGAGGAAGGTACCAAGCCGGTGGTCATCGCCTACCACGACGACCGGCTCGGGGATGGCACCCACATCCTCAAGGAGCTCGTCGAGCAGGGGGCCGAGAACTGGTGCTCCACAGGCATCGCCGACCCGAAGGTGCTGGAGAAGCTCCGAGAGGATAACAATGTCGGGGACACTGTAACCGTGACCATAGGAGGCTGGCTCCATGAAATATCAGGGGAGCCTGTCACCATCACTGGCAAGATAGAGCACCTCGGTCCCGCCGACTGGGTGGAAACCGGGCCCATGGGCAGGGGAGCCGAGAGACACGTTGACCTCATCGCCAGCCTCGACATCGGAGAGAACAGGCACGTGATCATAACCGAGAGGCTGAGCGCCCCCATGAGCGCAGACCCCCTGAAGGCCCTAGGACTCAACGTGGACAGCTTAGACATCGTGGAGATCAAGAGCCGGGTACACCACAAAGCCTACTGGGACACCTGGTCGGCCGTCGACTACCCCATCGACCCGCCTGGCCTGGGACCCGCGGATCTGAGCATCCTCGACTACGAGAACCTGCCGTGGGACATTTACCCGATAGGGGAGAAATGGCGGAAGTAGACAGCCCTCCCTTTTTCTTTGATTTCATTCAGCCCGGCGGAGAAAATGAGGCTGGGCTCCATAAACTAGTTTTAATCATTCAACAGGTGTGGGCACCATGGGAACAGTCAGGCGAAGGCGGGTAAAGTCGAGGATCTGGAAGAAGGTGGGGGTCGCCTTTTTCCTGATGCTGATGGTAGGCAGCGTCCTCATAATAATATAACATAAAACAGTTCAGGTGGTGGCGACGACCTCCATCAGCCCGCGGATGCATTCCAGTGTATATTCAGGTTCCCATGGGATTAGCGCATCCTCGGCATGGGTACCCGTTGTGACGGCCACAGTATGAACTCCGGAAGCCTTGCCAGCTGCCAGCCCCGTCGGGGAGTCCTCGACCAAGACCGCCTTCCTAGGCTCAACGTCCATCCTCTCCAGAGTGAGGAGAATCATCTCGGGGCTCGGCTTTGGGGCATCGATGTCGTTCAACCCTAGGACGAGATCGAACAGATGTCTAATGCCCAAATCTCCGAGGATCCTCGCGGCCTCCGCCGAAGACTTGTTCGTGGCCAGGGTCTGCTTCACACCTTTCGCCTCGAAGTAGCGGAGGGTCTCCTCGACCCCATCTATGATCCTCGTGTGAATCGGGGAGGCCTCCGAGAAGATCGCGAGGTACCGGTCGAAGCAGCATCCGATCCTGTCATGCTTCTCCTCGGGGAGAACCCTCCGGAACATCTCCTCCAAGGCGACACCTATCATCCCCCGGATCTCCTCCTCAGGCCGGCTCCTCTCCCCCACGTCCTCGATCGCCTAGTTGAAGGCGGTGCAGATGGCCTTCGTGGAGTCGATGACGACGCCGTCCAGGTCGTATATGATGAGTTCGACGCCCCTGAGCAGAGGGCTATTGAGGGGGTGGACATTTTTAACTCCTGTCGTCTCCTAGCAAGGCTTTTCAGTGACGCGGTTCCATCCGTGGGGATAGGTAGGGATTCACGTTGGCGGCGGAATGCGTCTTCGACCACGTTCTCATCGTAGTGAAGGACTTGGAGAGATCGATAGAGTTCTACGGGCTCCTGGGCTTCGAGCTCTTGGAGACTATCCAGAGGCCCAGAGATAGGGTGGCGGTCATGCGCCTCGGCGGAGTAAAGGTGGAGCTCATGAACCTCCCAGATGGAGAGGAGACCTACCGCCGTCCGCGGACTCTTTCGGATATTGGGTTCAGGCACATGGGCTTCAGCGTCGACGACGTAGAGGCAGTCTACGAGAGGCTGAAGGACAAGATCGATTTTGACGCCCCGCCTCGAATGATTCAGGGCCGGGGGAACCGGATGACCGTCTTCTTCAAGGATCCCGACGGCGTCGAGATGCACTTCGTTCAAGAATGACAATATTCCTGAGGCGGAGTCTTCAATTATCATGTAAATATTATAGCGGTTTGTCATTCCTCTCATTCCTAAAACGTTAAGCGCCAGTCTTCCACACATATATTGATTCCAATGTCAGATGAGTACGACATACTGATCAAGAACGCATCCATCGTTGACGGCACAGGTTCCCCAGCCTACAAGGGCGCTATAGCCGTCAAGGACGAATGCATAGCTGCAGTTGGAAAGGTTGAGGGAGACTTGAGGGCTGACGCCGAGAAGGTCATCGACGCATGTAGCCTCGTCGTGACCCCCGGGTTCATCGACGTCCATAACCACGGCGACCTCAGCATCCTCTACTACCCCCAAGCCGAGAGCTTCGTCCGCCAGGGGATCACCACCTTCGTCGGCGGCCAGTGCGGCGACAGCCCCGGCCCCTTCGGAGACTACATAGGCCTCCCCTGGGTCCTAAGCGATCTCTACGTCGATGTACGGCCGACTATGTACAACAGGGAGTGGCTGGTTCCGAGGGATATCTTGAACGCCAGGCACAAGGAGATCTACGGCTGGGAGATCGACTGGAATACCCTCGGGGAGTTCTTCCAGCGGGTGGAGGCGAAGGGCCTGAGCCCCAACTACGCTCCCCTGGTCGGCCACGGGGACGTCAGGAGCCTCGTCATGGGCCCCGACTTCAAGCGCAAGGCCACCAAGAGGGAGGTGAGGGAGATGAGGAAGCACGTCGAGCAGGCGATGCTGGACGGCTGCATCGGGATCAGCGTCGGGCGGGACTACGACCCCGGCATCTGGGCGGGCTTCGAGGAGATCCTGGCCTGTGCGAAGGTAGCAGCCAAGTACGGGGGCGTCTACGCCAGCCACAGCCTCCGTACGGGCCACAGGAAGTCCCGGAGGCCGGGTGAGTTCCCTCCCGCCAAGACAGGGGGCGTCCTGGAGGCCATCGACATGGGGAGGAAGGCGAAGATGCCTGTACAGATCTCACACCTAAGCGCCCTGTACGACGTGAGGCCGGGCGCGAGCGATATAATGACAGAAGCCGCTGTGAGAGCTACTCTGAATATAATCGACGAAGCCAGGGAGGAGGGGGTCGACGTCAACTTCGACGAGATACCCAACCACCTCGCAGGCGGGATAGGGACGACCCCCTGGCTGGTCGGCTATCTCACCCCCTGGCTCAGGGTGGCGGGGAGCCTCGAGCAGCTCGTCAACGCCCTCCGGATGGATGAGTTCCGGGAGGAGATCAAGGAGAACATCTGGGCCGGCAAGCACTACGGCCTCAACCCCAACATCAACGAGAACTGGGCGAAGCAGCGCACCATAGTCGCCTGCAGCGACGAGCGCTTCGTCGACAAGACACTCGCGGAGATCGCTGAAGAGTTGGACGTCGATCCGTTGGACGCGCTTTTCGAGGTCATCATGGCCGACCCTGAGACGAAGGCCGTCAGGAAGGGGGGCGACGACAGGGTGAAACTCATGTTCTTCAAGCACCCGGAGATGATGATCGGCGTCGACACCTTCGCCGTCGACGACAAGAGGGAGAGCCGGCACCCCCCCTGGTCGCTGCCCAACGAGAACAGCTACGGCGGCTTCCCAAGATACCTCCGCAGGGCGTACAGGGAGACGGGCACCCTCAGCCTGGAGGAGGCCATCAGGAAGGTCACAAGCCTGCCGGCTAGGAAGTTCAAGCTCAATGGCAGGGGAGTACTCGAGACAGGGGCCTTCGCAGACATCGTCGTCTTTAACCCGGAGACGGTGACCGATAAGGGCGACCAGTTGACCCCCCGGCGATATCCCGAGGGTATAGAACACGTCATGGTGAACGGAACCATCGTGGTGGAGAACTCGGAGCACACAGGGACGAGACCCGGAAAGGTCCTTCGCAGAGAGGAGTGAGCCTAAAAGGGGAGGAACTTTCTCCAGCCTTTCTTGGGAGACGCCCCTTCCTCCGCTTTCCTGGCCTGTTTCAGCCTCTTCTTCTCTTCTTCTTCCTTTTTCCCCTTCTCTTCCAGCTCCCGGATGAGCCTCTCCACATTCTCCTTGTTCTGGAAGGTGGCTAGGTATGGCATGCTCTTGTCGCCTATGAAAGGGACGAATGGAGCGACCATGTAGCGGGCCAGCTGTCCCCCAACGGATGCAAGGGGTTTCATGGACTCCAAGATCAGGATGGCAACGAGATCCATGTCGTACTTGTATATAGTCTCAGCCGCCTTCTTGATTATCTTGTCCTCTTCATCGTCGGAAGGGTCTTCCCACATCAAGAGCGCTCACCCCATATTCTGCAACATCGAATATTTATTTACCTGTCTTCCATCGAGGAAAATTCCTTAATTATTGGCGTGCGGTCTAATTAAATTGTAAAAAAAGGGGTTAGGAAAGAGGTTATCTTCCGGTATACCATTCAATCTTCTTGGTCTTGTATCCGTACGCCAAGATTGCCGCTATGATCACTAGGAACGCATAGGTGTACATACTGACCCGCGGATCCAGCATGGCCACGAGGCGGCCGATGACCAGCTCCATCCTGAAGGAGACGGTCTGACCGTAGGCCACGCCGAAGGCGCACAGTAGGAACACCCTGCCAGCTGTGTTTACGTACTTGTAGACTCCAGAGCTCTGGGCCGTGAAGAGGAAGTAGGCCGCGGCAGTGCATGTCCCGATCACCATCACAATGTTATTGAGCGAGTTCCATGGGAGCAGCGTCGCCTGGATCTGTCCAAGGAAGTCCGCCGTCACCGTCGTCCTCATGGCCAACCCCAGGCCCACGCCTACCGTCAACACGACGGGGTAACGCGAGATCCAGATGTACTCGGCCTTTAGGCGGGCAAGCAACATCAGTGAGAGGAGTATGGCGATTATGTAGACGAATTCTCCCCCAGCAACTTTGCCGATGGCGTTCTTATTGATGAAGTCCCAGTTAGTGGCGAATATGTAGCCGCCGAGGATACCCATGTAGATGTTCTCTGTGATCTTGGAGATCGGGTTGTCGCCGATCAGGACCGAGTAAGCCCCGAGAGAGACGGCCGACCCAGCCAGCAATCCTAGTACTTCTGCGTCCATCAAGCCTCACCTCTCGACCTCTGTATAAAGTACAGCACGTTTCCGAGGAGCACCATTATCATCCAGAGCAGTCCTCCGAAGTTGGTAGCCATGGCCTGCCCCAGGGCTGGTCCAGGCAGGTTGAGGAGGAACTCGTACTCCGCGGATCCCCTGACCCCGCCGAAGATACCCTGCAGCTGACCGGCGCTGATGTAGGGGCTGAAGTTTGGTACTTCGTTGGTCGTTGCCATGCCGGTTATGGGGATGCCGAAGGGTACCGAGATCTGCCGGATGCCGTATGGCATGCTACCCTCGGATCCGCCCCACCATAGGATAGCCGCGAAGCCACTGGCATCGTTGATGCCCTCCAACAACGGGATGTCATCGATGGGCGTGTCGAAATAGTCCGCTTCAATCGTGGCACGGATGTCGTTCCATAGCGCGCCTGTACCAGCCTCCCCTCCTGCGACGTATCCCAAGTGAACCCAGTCCACGCCGTTCTCTGCGGGCGTACCAGCCGGCAGTTTAGCCAAAGCTGTCTCGATGGCCGTCATCGTCCAGACGTTCTGCTCCGTACCTATGCTGAAGAACACGATCTTGACTCCTTTCGTCAGCATATGATAGATCTGCACCACCATCCCAGGTCCACCCTGGGGGTAGGTGGCAGCTCCTAATCCGCCTTCGAAGATGACGATGGATCCCTCTGGGATGTTATCCGAGAAGTCGAATGCCTGCTGAGAGTAGCTCTGAATCGCCATCGGAAGTACGACGGGGTTCAGGATGGGGAAGGCCAACGCGATGAACATGAGGACGTAGATGATCCTCTGGTCGAGTTTCAGTAACTTTTCTGTTATGCTCATCTCATTCTCCTCCCATTCTCTCCTCGCGGATGCCCAAGTGCTCCTTCTGCCTGCCTGTGAACACCCTGACGCCGAGGCCCATGATGCCCAGCGCTGTGCCCATGATCATCCCCCTGAAGCCCGCAGAGCTAGGGAAGGATCTCAGCCACTCGCCGATGGGAACCACAGGCGGTAATATTATGGCGCCGATGGGTATCAGCATCGCCAGAACGATGAAACCACAGAATAGTAGTACTGCTGCACTCCAGTTGCGAGCCCTGAAGACCCGATAGGCTGCGGACGTTATGTAGAAAGCCGTCAGCGAGTAGAGTGCTGCGCCGATGGGTGCGGTCATGTTGTTGTAGATCCAGAGGAAGTTCTCGTTCCTGACTCCCATCAGGCCTAAGCCGACGGTGATCAGCAGCGAGGCCATGTAGAAGATGCTGTAATACCATCCGCCCTTCTGTTCCGAGATCGTTCTAGTGTGGGAAATTGTGAGGAATATGATCCCCAGCATCAATGCGGCAGCAGAGACGACCGTCACGAAGGATCTCATCGTGACGTTGAAGTTGGTTACCACACCTGGCAACGGGAAGAAGTGCTCCAAGACCATTAGTATGCCCAAGAGGGCGGTCAGATATACCGGGAGCTGTATCTTGTACATTCTTTCACTCATTCATCTCACCTACCATGCAAAGATTCCGGAGATGTCCATTCCCACGGTGGCCAGTATCGATCCCAGCAGGATAAGGATTAGTGCGATGTACTTGCCGATATCTTGGCCAGCCAGTGAGGCGGTCTGCGTCGGATCCTGAGAGACGTAGGCCCCCAGGGCGTAGAGCTCCTCGCCGATGATGCTGTAGTCGCAGATGGCTACCAGGAAGGGGATGTTGTGGGTGGTGTCTGTGCCTCCCAGGGTGAGGGCTCCTACCCTGGCGGCGTTCTCGGTGAAGATGACGGCCTTGTGGTACCAGCTGCCGAGGAAGAAGACCCCGGCAACCCTCTCGCTCCACATGTTGTTGATGATGTACATCCTGTCTGCGCCCGATGGGAGGTATATGACCGTGCCGAAGGGATCGAAGTCCTCCGGCTTCCCCTCTGCCTTGTAGGCTTCTTCGACGATGTCGTTTGCGATGGAGTAGGCAAGCCCCTGGGTCACAGGGACGAAGAACTTGGCCCCGAGCCGGGCGGCCATCCTCGCTGTGTAGGCGAGGATCTGGAAAGCCGCGACCGTGGGGGCTAGGACGCTCGGAGTCGTCATTTGGACGTTGTCCATGAGGTACCAGGCCGGGCGGCCCATCTCGACACATCTTCCAATGATCTCCTCGATGGCGTCTACAGCCTGAAGTCGCCTGAGCTTCGGCATTTTTCCTGAGTAAGACCGTTGCATGTAGTATAGGATCCCTGCCACTATGACTAGCAGGGCAAGTAGACCTAACGCTCTTCCAGCTATGAGTATAGACATTATAGGTTTCTCCAGAGGAGGGATATCCCGTACTTATTATATATAATTTTCAGTGAAAATGACACGAAAAAACGTCGCTTTTAAGAACAGTTTATAATAAGAGAAAATATTTAGAAAATAGCCCTGATTGCCCTTCAAAGTAGAAAATGTTCGGAAAAAAGTCGTGAAACGACGATTCAAGCTTAGTTTAACTTAATCTTAACAGCATAGTTTTAAGAACCTTAAAACTCTCTAGAAATGAGTTAACAATGACTCAACAGGCGATATCCCCAGAGGAGTTCTTCGGCTTCCAGCTCGGAAGCGACAGGAAGATCGCCCGATGGGATAGAATTGTGGAATATTTCAACCAACTGCAGCAGCAGAGCGACAAGATCAAGGTCGTGGATATGGGACCCTCCACTGAGGGCAACCCCTTTCTCCTCGTCACTATATCATCGGCAGAGAACCTAGCCAATCTGGAACAGATACGGCAGGACAACCTGAGGCTGAGCGATCCTTGCGGCCTCTCCGAGGAGGAGGTTGAAGGCCTCATCGCCAATGGCAAAGCGGTCATCTGCCAGTCCATGAGCCTCCACGCCACTGAGATCGGGGGCACCCAGATGGCACCGGAGCTCGCCTACGACCTCCTTACAAAGGAGGACGAGGAGACCAAGCGGATCTTGGACAACGTTGTCTTCCTCATGGTGCCGTGCTTCAACCCGGACGGCCAGATCATGGTCACAGACTGGTACAACCGCTGGCTGGACACCGAGTACGAGGGCGTCTACATGCCCTGGCTCTATCACAAGTACGTGGGCCACGACAACAACCGGGACGCCTTCCAGACCAACATGGTCGAGTCCAAGTACATGGCGAAGACCATGTTCAGGGACTGGATCCCCCAAGCCTACGTCGACCACCATCACATGGGGAGCTACGGGGCTAGGCTATATGTCCCCCCCTACTGTGAGCCCATCCATCCCCATGGGGACCCCCTCATCTGGAGGGAGCACAGCTGGTACGGCGCTCACATGGCCTATAGGCTGGAGGAGGAGGGGAAGACGGGCATCATCAACGGCGCCCAGTTCCTCGCATGGGGCCACCTCGGCTTCCACTGGATAACTATCTACCACAACATCGCGGGCATGCTCACAGAGTCCGCCAGCGCCAAGCTCGCCACCCCGTTATACATACACCAGAGCCAGCTGAAAGGGGACAGACGTGGGACGCTGCCAGAGTACGAGGCCCAGACCAACTTCCCCCACCCCTGGCCCGGGGGCTGGTGGAGGCTGAGGGACATCGTGGAGCAGCAGTACTTCTCCGCATGGGCCACCCTGGACATCGCCGCCCGGCACAGGGAGACGGTGCTGAGGAACGCCTATCTGAAGGCCAGTAGGCAGACGGAGAGAGGCACCTGCGGGACGCCAGTCGCCTATGTCATTCCCTGCGGTCAGCACGATCCAGTGACAGCCGCCAAGATGGTGGACAAGCTCTTCGTGCAGGGCATAAAGATCAAGGTGGCGAAGAAGGACTTCATGGGAGACGGCGTCATTTACCCGGCGGGATCTTATGCGGTCTTCCTCGACCAGCCCAAGAGCGGCCTGGTGAGGACCCTTCTAGGCAGGACGATCTACCCTGACAACGACTGGACCCGGAGCAGGGACGGGACCCCCAGGAGGCCCCAGGACACGGCGACAGACACCATGTTCGAGTTCATGGGCGTCCGGGTGGACCCCATCGAGAGCTGCGTCGGCGGCGAGTTCGAGCGGGTCACCGAGGCGGGCTGGCCCGAGGGCGGCATACGCGGGGCTTCAGAACACGGCTACGTGCTAGACCCGAGAGTGAACGACAACTTCATCGCTGTGAACAGGCTTTTGGCTGAGGGGGCGAAGGTCTCTAGGGCCAAGGGCACTGTCAGCTGCGGTGAGGCTTGTATGCCTCATGGTGCGTTCATCGTCAGGGAGGCGGAAATATCCCTGCTGAAGAAGCTTTCAGAGGAACTCCACCTCGTCTTCTACCCCCTCGAGGAAGATGTCGAGAAATCAACGGTCAAGGCTCTCCGGATCGGCATGTACCAACGATACTGGGGGGGGAACATGGATGAAGGCTGGACCAGGTTCGTCCTGGAGCAGTTCGAGTTCCCCTACACCACGCTGATGGATGATGATATCAAGAAGGGAGGCTTGAAGAAGAAGTACGACGCGATCATCCTCCCCAACGACCCGGAGGCCATGATCACTGGCGTCGACATCGAGAAGTGGTGGGATAAACACTACCCCTGGCGGCCCCTGCCGACATTCCCGCCAGAGTACAGGAGTGGGATAGGCGAGGAAGGGGTCGAGGCTCTTAAGGAGTTCGTTGAGCAGGGCGGGACCCTGATCTGCTTCGATGGGGCGTCTGAGCTGGCCATCAACCGGTTCAAGCTGAAGATGAGGAACATCCTAGAGGACGTAGACGCCAAGGAGTTCTTCTGCCCAGGCTCGACCCTCCACGCCTGCTTCGATAACTGCCACCCTGCGGCCCACGGGATGCCCGAGGACAGCCTGATCTTCTTCTGGAACAGCCAAGCCTTCGAGATCCTCCCCTCGGCGGACAACGACAAGTACGAGGTAGTCGCAAGCTACCCGGAGAGGGAGATCCTGAAGAGCGGATGGCTCATCGGCGAGGAGAAGATCAAGAGGAAGGCGGCGATGGTCGTGGCCAGGTACGGCGACGGGAAGATTGTCCTCATGGGCTTCAGGCCCCAGCACAGGGCCCAGACCCACGGCACCTTCAAGCTGGTCTTCAACAGCCTGCTGGGCTGAATCCCCCCATTTTTTCATACCGTTTTTTCCATGAAACACCCGGTTTCGCTGAGATGGGATAAGGTTGATATCCTCCATTCCATCAGTTCTCCTTGGAGCCCGGTGAAAGGGATAATCGAAAGAATCCGGCTAAAGATCAAACAGCCGAGGGCGAGTGAACCAAAGAAGAAGCCCTACTTCATGGTCAGGTTCAGATGGTGGCGGCCCTTCAACTTGGAAGAGTTCGCAGGGGAGTATGGCAACAGGTATGAGATCGAGGCCAGGCCCCTCTACGTCGGGTGGGGGAAGATCGATATCTTCGCGGAGACCCGTCGCGAGTTCAGGGTGAAGGCCGACACTCTGAACGCCTTCC
>JAUWBQ010000207.1 GCA_030601645.1 Candidatus Bathyarchaeota archaeon
CCCGCTTCTATGGCGGCCATGACGCCTTCTTTGACCTCTGGGAGGACGTTCCAGCCCGTGATCTCCTTGAATACCTCGGGACAGGCCGAGTGGAGGCTCACGTTGACCCTTCGGAGACCCGCCTCCCTCAATTCTCGGGCCTTCTCCGCCAGATGGAGGGCGTTCGTCGTCATGGAGACCTCATTCACGTAGGGGGAGATCCTGCGGACCACCTCGACTATATCCTCCCTGAGGAGGGGCTCCCCCCCTGTCAGCTTGATCTTCCTGACGCCCAGGAACGCCGCCGTCGAGACGATGGCCTCAATCTCCTCTGGGGTCATCACACCGTGGGGGTTCGACTCCCCCTCCCGATGGCAGAAGAAGCAGTTGAAGTCGCACCGCTGAGTGACCGAGATCCTGAGGCTGTTCACCCTCCTGCCGAAGGGGTCAACGAGTCCAATTTTTTCGTCTTCGCCAGCTTGGGCCGCATCCATGGTGGAATCCTCCCTATCTGGGATCTCATCAGTAAAAACTGTTATGCATGGCTGTGCATAACGGCCTTTACCTTCGTTATTGTGGTATACGAAAACTTATAACGATATGCATAGAGAAACATATCGAATCTTGGTAGCCACCATGCAGATAAACAATACAATAAAGATCACGCTCGTCATCGTTGCCATAGCCACAGTTGGAGGATCTTATATCATCCGATCCCAGACGCCGCCCGGCGTCCGCAGCCTCGTCGTCTCCACCACAACCAGCCTGTATGACACAGGCGTCCTCGACCAGATCGAGGATGCGTTCGAGGCCGAGAACCCCATCGACCTCTACTTCATCTCCGTAGGGACCGGCCTGGCGATATCCCACGCCAAGAGAGGGGACGCCGATATGATCCTAGTCCACGCACCCTCACGGGAGATTGCTTTCATGGAGGAAGGATACGGCGTAAACCGGAAGATAATCGCGTACAACTACTTCTCGATCGTTGGACCGATGGATGACCCCGCGGGTATCGGGGATAAGACCCCCACGGAAGCCTTGGAGCTCCTAGTCGAAAAGGGAAGAGCGGGGGAGATTATCTGGGTGTCTAGGGGAGATGATTCAGGCACCCATACAAAGGAAAAGGGGCTGTGGTCAGAGGTCGGCTTCGACACCTCCGCCTTGAGGGAGGAGGACTGGTACCGGGAAGCGGGCGCGGGGATGGGGAAGACGCTGCAGATAACAGAGGAGTATGAGGCCTATACTTTGACCGACATGGGCACCTTTTTGAAATACTCCAAGGACGGGCTAGTTACCCTGGAGGTCCTGATAGGCGCCGGCGAGGAGCTCATCAACATCTACAGCGCCATCGCAGTCAACCCCTATTCTAACCCCGACACCAACTTCGAAGACGCAGTCGCCTTCACCGAATATCTTGCATCGGGAGAAGGCCAAGCCATCTTTGAGAGCTACGGCGTCGACATCTATGGCTCCAACCTCTTCAACCCGGCCGTGGAGCTCCTCCTCACAGGCTCAGATCCGACGACGGCAACGTGGATAGAGGCTACGGGTTTTTTCGAGGGATCCGAGTGTCCCCTAGAGTACCGATGGGGGGAGACAAAACTCTACGACAGATAAATGAAAGATTCCCTTGATATCACATGGTATAACATTTGGTGGATTGAGATGGTTTCGGCAATCTTGGAAGGCCTCGCGAGGGTCCTGGGCCTCATCGCATCCGGAGATAGGACTCTCGTCGAGATAACGCTCCGTTCTCTCGCCGTCTCGGGCTTGGCCACGATCCTTGCCTCGTGCTGGTCAATACCGCTGGGAGTCGCTATAGGGCTGGGGCGGTTTCGAGGGAGGTCTCTGCTTAAGGGCGTCTTCAACGTCCTGCTTGGAGTGCCCACCGTCACCCTGGGCCTCATCCTCTACCTTGCGTTCTCAAGGTCGGGTCCCCTGGGCTCCTTCCAGCTGCTCTACACCCCGACTGCCATCATCATAGGCCAGTCCATCCTGATCACGCCCATAATCGTGAGCTTCGTGACTAACTCCCTGGAGGCGGTGGACCCCGAGATCAGGAGCCTCGCCCTCACCCTGGGAGCCTCCGAGGCCAGGGCGAACCTCACAGTGCTCGGCGAGTCATTGAGCGGAGTCTTCCTAGCCGTCACCGCCAGCTTCAACAGGGCCATCGCCGAGCTGGGGGTGGCGCTGATGCTGGGGGGGAACATCCGAGGAGTCACCAGGGTCCTGACCACCACCATAGCCCTGGAGACGAACCGGGGCGAACTCGCGCTGGGCGTGGCTTTGACCGTCGTCCTCATGGCCATCGTCGGGGCTGTGAATATTTTAGTGGGCGTGGCTCGGAGGAGGCTTTGAGGGGTTGATTGAGCTCACCGGGGTTTCGAAGCTCTACGGGGATGTCACGGCGCTGAGAGACATCAGCCTCAAGGTGGAAAGAGGCGAGATCCTGACGGTGCTGGGTCCCAACGGTTCCGGCAAGACCACCCTCCTGAAGATCCTGGGGGGTCTGGAGAGGCCCTCTAGTGGGGAGGTCCTATTCGACGGCGTGAGGATCGGAGGGAACAACGCCGAGGAGATGAGGAAGAGGGCGACCTTGGTTTTTCAGCGGACCGTTCTCCTCAGGGGGACCGTTAGAAACAACGTGGCCTATGGCCTCCGACTCAGAGATATCCCAGATGAGGACATCGAAAGAAGGGCGAGGGAAGCCATCGAGCTGGTTGGCCTCGAAGTCCTTGCGGACAGGCAGGCTAGGGATCTGTCCGGAGGAGAGCAGCAGCGCCTCTCCCTGGCCAGGGCTCTGGTCCTCGACTGCGAACTTCTCCTGCTGGACGAGCCCACGGCCAACTTGGATCCGGAGAGCCTCGCCATCGTGAAGGACGTAATAAGGAAGCTCAACGAGGGGGGGACTACCGTCGTTCTGGCCACCCATAACATCGAGCAAGCGAGGGAACTCTCGGAGAGGCTGCTGCTGTTGGAACGTGGGGAGATAGTTGAAGCGGGAAGGCCTCAGGATCTATTTCTGGATCAGTCCTACGAGATGGCAAGGTTCGCCCGGTCCGAGAACGTATTCACGGGCGAGTCT
>JAUWBQ010000216.1 GCA_030601645.1 Candidatus Bathyarchaeota archaeon
CGAAACTCAGTTGGATCAGGGTAACCCTTATATGGAACTCGGCAAGTCTTTCGCTCGCTAATCAAGAGTAGAGCAATATGTCTACATATGACGAAAAGGAAGCCGAGCCAGTAAAGATCGGAGAGCTAAACTCCTACTCGAGGAAAGTGTACGCCACCGTCAAGGTCATCTCTAAGACCGAGGAGAGGGAGGTCACCTCCCGAAGCGACATGTCTACGCACAGGGTCGCCGAAGCCTTGGTAGGGGATGAGACGGGCACTATCTACATGACCCTCTGGGATAACGTGCTGGACGAGATCCAGGACGACATGGTGCTGGAGGTTAAGGACGCCTATGTGAACCTCTTCAAGGGTTCCATGCGCCTGAATCTGGGCCGCTATGGAAGCTATGAAGTGATCGACGAGGCCCCCTTCGACGACGTAAACCTCGAGAACAACCTTTCGAGCAAGGTGTTCGAGCAGCAGAGGGGCTCCGGCCGCGGCAGGGACCGTGGCGGCAGAGACAGGAGAAGATACTAGGTTTAGTATTATCTACACTGTTACCTATTTCCAATATTTTTCTTATTACTTGGTTGGTCAGGTGAGGTTTTCTTGGGCTGGGTTCTAGACCAGAACTGATTTACGGTCTTGTGGGTTATGGGTGGTTGGTGTTACGTTTGAGGCTTGACAAGGTCACTGAGAGGGTCTACGCCAACTGCGATGGTGAGACAGGGGGGAATGTGGGGGTCGTGGTGATAGACGGCTCTGTGGTGGCTGTGGACGCCCAGTATCCCGCGTCCGCAAAAGACTTCCGGGAGAGCATTCCCTCGGTCTCGGAGTTGCCAGTCTCGCATCTGCTGCTCACCCATGTGCACGGGGATCACGTCTTCGGGAACCAGGCGTTCGAGGACTGCGTGATCGTGGCACACAGGCGACTTAGGGAGAAGATGGAGGCCAGTCTGGCGGCTGAGTGGGCCCCCGGAAATCTGGAGGAGATGCTTGAGGGTATCAGGCGGGATAGGCCTGAGAGGGCCTGGCTGTTCGAGGGGCTGAGGATCGTGCTCCCCACGGAGGTGTTCGAGGACCGGTACGTCCTGGGGGACGTGGAGATGATTAACCTGGGCGGGCACTCGGACTGCTCGTCGGTGGTCTACGTCCCGGATGAGGGTGTGTTGTTCGCGGGGGACCTGATGTTCGCGGGGACGTTTCCGTGGGCGGGGGATCCGACGGCTGATCCGGATGTCTGGATCGAGGCCTACAGGCAGGTCCTGGGGATGGATTGGGATGTCTGCGTCCCGGGTCATGGACCCCTCTGCGGTAGGGCGGAGTTCATTGTGCAGCTGGAGTGGTTCGAGGCGGTGAGGGACGAGATGGGGCGGCTCATCGGGGAGGGGGCGTCGATGGAGGAGGCGGTGGCCTACGATGGCTACCCGGAGTTCCATGAGTCTACAGGGGACCGCAGGGAGCGGTCTCTACGGCACTGGTATACCGTCTGGTTCTCCCGGGCCTGAGTCTCCCATTTTCTCCCTTGTTTTTACCTTACGTGGCGTATTCCGAGGTCTCTCGCTTTCTTGATCCACGACGGTACGGGAGGTACTAGCTTGTTCTCGGGCTGTACCCTGAGCTCCGTGAATGTGGGTTCGTCCAGTGTGAGGGCCTCCTTGAGGGTTGCTCTGAGCTCGTTGGGGTCGTCCGCCCTGTAGGTTCTGAGGCCGAATCCCTCGGCTATCTTGGTGTAGTCGATGGGCTTGAAGTTGGTGGCGAAGTCGGAGTACTCGAGGCCATGGGAGAAGGTGACAGCGGCCTTGATCCAGCCGTAGCTCTGGTTGTTGTACAGGATGATGTTGTTGTTGCCCCCGACCCTGCTGACGGTCTCAAGCTCCGCCGCGGTGAATCCGAAACTCCCGTCGCCGACGAGGGTGACGATGCAGCTGTCAGGCCTGGCGAAGCGGGCTCCTACTGATGCGGGTATGGCGTAGCCGAGGGCTCCCATGGCGTAGTTGAACAGGATGCTGCGTCCGCTCCTGGTGGCCTTGTAGTATGTGGAGGTGTAGATGGCGCTGACGCCGACGTCGGCGACGATGACGTGGTCGTCGGGGACTATGGCCTCCAGCTCCCTGATGAATCTGAGGGGGTGGATGGGGGTCTCGTTGGAGCGTGATATCTCGTCGATGTACTCCATGTACTCCCTCTCCTCCTCCCTGATGGCCTTGATCCGGGGGGGCTCATCGACGCTGCCTACCCTGGGGGACGAGATCTCTATCATCTTCCTCAGGGTCGCCTTGGCGTCGCCGATCAGGGCCACCTGGATGGGGTAGCTGTTCCCGACCTCGGCCTCGCTGATGTCGAGCTGGATGATCTTCGCCTTGGTGTCGAGAGGTGGGATGGTCCACTTGTCCGTCGAGGCGGAGTCGGTGCTGCATCCTATGTAGAGTATCGTGTCTGCCTCCGAGACCACCTTGTTGGAGAGAGCTGTCCCGCCCCGTGCCCCGGTGACGCCGATGGAGAGGGGGTGGATCTCGGGTATGCTGCCCTTGGCGCTTATCGTGGTGCCCACGGGTATGTCGTATAGCTCCGCGAGGGTCTGGACCTCGTCCCAGGCCTGGGACCAGAGGACTCCCTGGCCGCAGATGATAACTGGGCGCTCCGCCTGGCCCAGCAGCCTGACGGCCTCTCGTATCTTGCTCTCCTGGGCGGTGGACCTGTGGCCTGGGTACTTGGCGAAGTCAGCTTGGACGTGGAGGTCGGGGTCCTCGGTCTCCGCCCCGAGGATGTCCATGGGGAGCCTGATGTGTACGGGGCCCGGCCTCCCTGTCGTGGCCAGCCTGAATGCCCGGCGGATCGTGTTAGGGATCTCAGATGGGTCTGTGAGGGTGATTGTCTCCTTCGTGACTCCCTGGAATAGGGCTGTCTGGTCGATTCCTGTGAGCATGTTCCTCTTCTCGAGGTGGAGGGGGATGTCGGATGTGAAGGCGATCATGGGGATGGAGGCCTTGTA
>JAUWBQ010000008.1 GCA_030601645.1 Candidatus Bathyarchaeota archaeon
CGACATCGTCCACGACTTTCTCTCCGCCGAGGTCCTCTTTCTTGACCACGCATTCTGCGCGGACGAGTCGGTGATCGGCGAGGTTAGATATTATCCTCAGCAGGACGCGTCCGCCCGTCAGTTCGTTCACGACTGGCGCCAGGGTCTCGCACATGGTGTTCACGGCGTTCGCACCCATCGCGTCCCTGCAGTCCACGAGCAGGTGGAGGATCAACATCTCCCCTGCTTCTGTCTGGATGGTGCGCTGTTGGATGTCCCGGGCGCCCCCTCCGAACCTTACTAGGACGGGGTCCTGCTGGTTAGCCAGATCCAGGAGCTTGTCCTTGGCCTCTGCGACGTTCTTCTTCGCTTTGTCGATGTTCGGGATGTCCAAGACCTGTATCTGGCCGATCATAACCGGATCGGTGCTGGTGACTTTGACGCCCTCTCCCCCTCTCATGAGCCTCGCCATGTTGCTCGCGGCGGCCACCACGGAGGGCTCCTCTATGGCCATGGGTATCAGCCTGTCTCTCCCGTTTATACGGAAGTTGGCGGCTATCCCCAGGGGGTAGGCGATGGTGCCGACCACGTTCTCGATCATCCTGTTCGCTTCTTCGAGGCTGAGGCCCCCGCCCGATCTCAATAGATCCGTTTCCACTTCTGTGAGCCCCGATTTCTCGGAGGTGATAGAGACCCTCTCTTCCACGGGCATCTTGTAGAAGCCTGAAATTCGACTAGATTCCTTGTCAGACGCCAAACATTGGACACCTGATTTGGTCTGTACGGGTGAGCTACTTTATAAACCCTTATGGTAATTTTCCCGATGAAGCCTGAGGAGCAGATCTAGGAAAAATTCCTGAATGCGAATCGGCTGACGGGAAACAGGGGTCGATCCGTCTGGACAAACGCCTTCACCTCGTAAGCGTCGGAGGGACCTTCGACGTATTCCATAAAGGGCACTCTCTCTTGCTGGAGGAGGCCTTCAAGGTTGCGGAAACGATCTTGATAGGTCTCGCCACCGACGAGTTTGCGAGGAGCCTGAAGAAACCCCATATGATCGACTGTTACGAGAAGAGGCTCAAGGACCTGATTCGTTTCCTCGCGGAGAGGGGCCTGGAGAAAAGGGCGATCATTGTCCCTCTCGGCGATCCTTTTGGCCCTACGATCGAGAGCGACGAGATCGAGGGCATCATAGTGAGCGAAGAGACCGAGCCGGGTGCCGAGGAGATCAACAGGCTCAGGGTGAAGGGGGGAAGAAGGCCGCTCCTCATCATCGTCTTCAAGATGATCCTGGCGGAAGACGGAAAGCCTATCTCCAGCACTAGGATCCGCAGGCAAGAAGTCGACAGGTTCGGCAGGCTCATCGGCTAGAAAGAGCTGAACGGTATGGACGAACTTTACGCATACTTCGAGGAAGTAGATCAGAATATACCTAGGATGAACGAGTTCCTCATGAGGCTCATAAAGACCCCGAGCCTCTCTGGGGAAGAAGAGGAAATCGCGGGTATCGTCTCAGATGAGATGAGAGCCCTCGGTTACGGTGTCGACATGGATGAGATGGGGAACGTCATCGCCAGACGCGGTGGAAAGAACGGCAGGACGATTCTGTTCGATGGCCACCTCGACCACATCCAACCTGGCGCCCTTGACAGCTGGAGCCACCCCCCCTATGCAGCCGAGGTAGTGGACGGAGTCCTATACGGCAGGGCAACCGTCGACATGAAAGGCGCCCTCGCGGCCATGATCTATGGTTGCGCCGCCCCTGAACTGTCCGGCGAGGTCGTCCTCACCCTCGTCGTCCATGAGGAGACGAACGAGGGCGTGGCAACCAGGAAGATCATCGAGGAGAAGACCCTTGAACTGGACGCATGCGTCCTGGGGGAGCCCACGGATCTGAATCTCAGCATTGGACAGAGGGGTAGATGTGTCTTCAAGATAGTCACCCGGGGCGTCACGAGCCACGCCAGCATGCCCGAACTGGGCGAGAACGCCCTCTACGAGATGACCTCGATCATAGATAGGCTGAAAGAAGTGAACCAGCGCTTGCCCAGCCACCCGTTTCTGGGCGCGGGCTCCATGGCCGTAACGTCCATCACGTGCAAGCCCGGGGCGGGGCCCATCGTCCCGGACTATTGCGAGATCCAGGTTGACAGGAGGCTCGTCCCCCAGGAGACCCTCGCCGGCGTCCTCTCTGAGATGAAGGAGTATGCCCCGGGGGCCGAGGTGGGGCTCCTCGTCGACGAGCTGATGTGTTATACAGGCTACGCGACCAAGGCCGAACAATATTTCCAAGGATGGATCACGGACCGCGACCATTGGAGCGTCGTTGAAAGCATGGGGGCTTTGGAGAGGGGGCTCGGCGAGAAGCCCGAGATAATCGGGTGGAGGTTCAGCACGGACGGGGTCGCGACGGCGGGGGAGCTTGGAATACCCACCATCGGCTTCGGGCCAGGCGACCCGGCTCTCGCCCACCAGCCTAACGAGCGCATAGCCTTGGCGGATGTAGCTTCGGCTGCCCAGGGCTACTGCGCACTGGCTTACAGGCTTACGTCATAGCCCTACTGGCTCTTGCCCCTCGCGGCGATCCGCCATACGGCCTCCAGCCTATCATCCCTCACACAGTGGTAGTGGTCGTAGAGGTTGCTGTTCGTGCAGCAGTGGGAGACGATGAGCTCTATCTTGTCGCCGACCTTGAGGTCGGCATCGGGCTCTATCTTCAACCTGCCATGTTCCTCGGATGGCCTCTCGTAAATGACGCCCTCGACGCCCTTTACAAGGGGGAGAGGCCGGTTGGCCTCGAAGGTGACGGCCTTCAGGCCCGCGTCGCATATGGCGACCCCGGGGCGGGGAAGGCTGGTGATCGTCGTGAGCACCGTGAGGGCATAGTCGTAGTCCTCCAGTCCCTCTACAAGCCTGTATGTGGCGTCCATGAATACGTAGGAGCCCGCCTCGACCTCCGTCACCCCCGGGTACCTGCCAGTGATCATGTGGGTGCCGGTGCCTCCCGCGCTCACGATCTCCATGTCTAACCCCTTGTCCTCGAGGAGCTCCTTCGTCGAGACCAGCATCTCCATCGCGCCGTGGGCCTTCTCTGTGCGCTCCTCAAGGCTCCTGATGTTCTGGCAGAATCCCTCATATCCGAGGAGTCCCCTCAGGCGGAGGCTCGAGTGTTCGTTGATGAGCCGAGCCAGTTCCAGAGTGGGTTCTCCGGGGTCAGTTCCGCACCGGTTGTTGCCAACGTCCACCTCTATGAGGACGTTGAGCTTCAACCCTTTCTCCCTCGCAGAATCGGCGAGGTGCCTGACATTTTCTGGGTTCTCGACGGCTACGATGATATCGCCGTGCTTCGCCAAGTTGACCAGTCTAGTCACTTTTGGTTCCCCTACGACTTGGTTTGCGATGAGCACGTCCCTGATGCCCGCCTCGACCATCTCCTCGGCCTCCCCGAGCTTGGCGCAGGTGATGCCGATTGCCCCGGCCTCGATCTGTTTGTGGGCTATGATGGGGCACTTGTGGGTCTTCTCGTGAGGCCTCAGATCCGAAGGCAAGCTCCGGAAGAACCTTGCCATCGTGTCTATGTTCCTCTCCATGATATCAAGGTCTATGAGAAGGGCTGGAGTGTCCAGTTCGACCTTTGTATCGCCGATTTTTACCATGGGACATCTGATACCCTAACGAGGGTACTCCTTAAAGGCTTCACGAGGGAAACGACCGAGAAGCCTGTATTAGATTATTATGCATTCGATTACTTTCATCGAACTCTCCCCTCCAAATCTGTCGGCAACGGTTTTACCCGAATGAGAGCTGACCAAAGTAGACTGGAATGATGAGAGCTACAGCCGTACTGCCTCTCCATCACGGAAGAGCGCCCAGATGGCTTTTCGGGAGGATGGTGAAGCTCGCCGAATGCATAGTAGAGATCATTGTCCACGAGTACGGGGTTCGGGGACTGCTTGAGCGCCTCTCCGATCCATGGTTCTTCCAGTCCTTGAGCTGCGTCCTGGGGTACGACTGGCACTCCAGTGGAACCACGACGGTGACCTGTGGCGCTCTGAGGGAGGCTATTAAGCCGAGGGAGTTGGGAGTCGCGGTTGCTGGGGGTAAGGGTAGGGCCTCTCGAAAGACTCCTGCGCAGATCGAGGAGTTTGGTCAAGCTTTCAACCTGAAATCATCGAGGGTCGAGGAGCTGAAGTACGCGAGCAAGGTGGTGGCGAAGGTGGACAACAGCCTCGTCCAGGACGGATACCGTATCTATCATCACTCATTCATTTTCGACGAGGCCGGCAGATGGATAGTCATCCAACAGGGAATCAACGAGGATAGGGGGAACGCGAGGCGGTATCATTGGCCGATCGATTCAGAGAACTTCATCGATGAGCCCCAGAACGCCATATTGTGCCAGACCTGTATCCCCCAAGTCTTGGACATGACGTCGAAGGTGAGCGATGAGAACCGTAAGGCCTCCCTGGACATCGCGAAGGACGGTCCGAGGAGGCTGCAGAGACTGCTTGTGGAGCCTCCCCCAGCTCATCAGCGCACTCTGGATGCATGGTCGGGGAGTGAGAACCCCCGCAAAAGGCTCGTGATGCCCTCGACGATAAACTGGAAAGCCATGAAAGACGTGTACGAGTTCCAGCCCGGAAATTACGAAGAGCTCATCGCGATGAGAGGGGTGGGGCCTTCGACAGTGAGGGGCCTGTCTCTCGTGGCAGAGCTCATATACGGGAAGAAAGCGAGCTGGAGCGACCCCGTCCGTTACAGCTTCGCGTTCGGAGGCAAGGACGGCGTGCCCTTTCCCGTCGACAGGAGGGCTATGGACGAGGCTGTTGATCTCCTCAAGGTCGGAATCGGAGCCGCCTCTGTGAAGAGGGAGCAGAGGTTTAGGGCGTTACAGAGGCTCAGGCGATGCGTGCCTCCGATTCCAACAGAGAGACTTAATCCAACGGACCGTTCTGAAATCGACGTCTGATGATTCTCTCAATGATCTAGCTGCAGTTAATTCTTGGTCCAAGTGTGATGGCATTTCACACACGTGTACCGTTCTATCGCCCGGTCCTGCTTCACCCCGGCATGCTCCCCTTGTGTGGTGAGGATGGTCCTGTAGGCTTCGTTGCCATCACAATTCGGGCAGGATTGGGTTACAGTCTGATCCTTTGACTTGTTAGAATACAGTACGTAGACCGGTTCAGGAGCCATCCTCGACGGCCTCTGTATCTCAAAAGAGGCTGATTCAACATGATGGTCGCATCTGGGGCATGTGAACCCGTCGAATGTCTTCTTCATGAAGGTTCCACATTTTTCACAGAACTTCAACTTCGAGCCCCTTGTGGCTGAATATCCATCAAGAGGGAGTAATTCTGCACGTTGATAAGTTTTAATATCATCCACGTGTCTCATCGGATTCCGGATCGACAGGTGTTTGAACGGCGATGTTTGGGGAATAAATGGAGAGCGCAAGAAAGTGGGGTTCTATGGGGGTTAGACCATTTGGAAACTGCGCCTCTCCAAACCAAATGAGATAGTTCTGTATATATCCGGTTTATGGATTATCCGTTCATAACTCCGGTGTGAAAGGATTCATCGATTGTCACCATTGGAATAGGCGCTAAGTTCATATCGATCAATTACAGCAGGTTTGGTGTGCAGACTCAGGTCCAAGGCAGAGCCATCCTCTGCATGCTAAAGACAAACGTTCACGACCACACTATCTTTCGCCTGAAGCTCGACGAGCTGAAAAGGCTAGTTGAGACCCTGGACGTCGAGGTGGTGGGGGACATCGTCCAGAGCAGGCACCGCCCCTTCGCAAAGTTTCATGTCGGAAGCGGAAAGGTGAAGGAGATCCGCCGCCACGTTCAGAGGCACGACGTCAGCCTAGTGGTCTTCTACAACATACTCAGGAGCAGCCAGAAGCTCAACCTGATCAGAGCCCTGGGGGTCGACGTCGTCGACCGGTACGAGATAACCCTGGAGATCTTCGACAGGATGGCCTCGGACAACCTTAGCAAGCTCCAGATAGAGGCCGCCCGCCTGGCGAAGCTTGCACCCTACTTCAAACTGGAGGCAAACCTCCGCTACCACAACGACCGTCCCTTCTTCCGCAGCATGGGCGAGTACGCATTCCACAGCCAGATGAGGGAGCTCACAAGGCGCCAGGCCCGCATCCGGGAGAAGATCCAGGCCCTGGTGAAGGAGAAGCGCCTGAGGATCAGGAAGAGGCGCCGCCTGGGCTTCCCGACGATCTGCATCGCAGGCTACTACAACGCCGGGAAGACCAGCCTGTTCAATGCCCTCACCGGGGACTCCAAACTGGTGAGCGATAAGCCATTCACGACCCTGAGCAGCAAGTACCAGCGCCGATACATCGACCCCGAGACCACCCTCCTCTTCATCGACTCAATCGGCTTCGTCATCGACCTCGACCCCCGCCTCATCAAGAGCTTCGAGCTCAACCTAGAGGACATGCGCAGCGCCGACCTCGTCATCCTCCTCTTGGACATCACCGACCCCACCCTGACCCTCCGCATCAAAATCTCGGAGGGAATAAGACTCCTCCGGGAGATGGACATTCCCCGGGACAAAATCCTCGTGGTGTACAACAAGATAGACCTGGCCCCGAGGCTGGCGGACACCGTGGAAGAAGAGCTTGGGATGGACCGACTCAGCCTGCCTTGGACGATTGTCTCCGCCAAGGAGAGGATCAATCTGGACGGGCTTCTCAGGGTCGTCATGGATAAGTTGAAGGAGATGAAAGAATCTCCTGGCCAGAACGAGGCAGAGGAAAGTGGAGGCCGTTGGAGAGGAATGAGGAGATCATAGAGCGTATCCTCACCCATTTCAAAAGATCATGGCGCCCTGGAACCGCTGACCCCTTCAAGAGCCTCGTCCGTACAATATTGAGCCAGAACACCAACAGCCGAAACCAGACAACCGCCTACAGGCGCCTCGAGGAAACAATAGGCGTAACACCGGAGAACATCGCGTGTGCGGACATCCGGAAAATATGTGAAGCGATCCGCCCCGCAGGCATGCATAATCAACGTAGCAGGACCTTGAAAAGGGTGGCTGAAGCAGTCATCCAGCGGTTCGACGGGGACTTGACTACGGTCATGGGCAAACCATATTCCGAAGCGAGGCTGGATCTCATGGATCTACCCGGCGTCGGACCCAAGACCGCAGACGTCGTCCTCATGTTCGCCGCTGGAAAGGAAATAGTCCCGGTCGACCGCCACATTTTCCGGATCTCGAAACGCCTCGAGATGGTGTCAAGAAAGGCCTCGTATGACGAGGTCAGGCTTGCCCTTGAAGCCGCGACTCCGAAAGGGAGACACGAGGATGTCCACGTTCTCTTGATCCAATTTGGGAGAGAGATGTGCAGAGCTCAGAAGCCCAGGTGCTCCGAGTGCTTTTTTTCAGACATTTGCTCATACCCAGAGAAAAATGGAAGGGTTTGACGAGACACTTCAGATTCCTGTCAACCTTATTGCGCGCGCGAGTTGTGGTAGAAACGACAGCATGTGATAAATGCATAAAATGTCAGACGAAGCCTCGCTTCTGGTACCCTACCCCCAAATGTATGTCTGCTGCCTCATGCGTTTATCGGCGACTTTCATTCCCCTCGTCACGTCCTGCTTATTCACATGTTCAACACCATGTTATTCCCTGAAAACATGAGAGAAGCTACAGACGAATAATAAATTCCTTTATTACCCAAAAAGGAGTTTTTCTCATATTTACTCCCTTTTTCCCCTCAATACGAATCATTTTTATTTTAGACGCGTTGTTTCTTAACAGCTAACAAAAAATAGGGTGAGGTTTAGATGCCCAGAGTAAGGTCGCCTAAGCGTGGTTCAAGGGCCTTTTCGCCTAGGAAGAGAGCCAAGGATATCAATGGTAGAGTGAGATTCTGGCCCGAAACTACCGGCGACCCTCATCTCCTAGGGTTTGCGGGTTATAAAGCCGGCATGACCCACGTTTTCGTCATAGAGGACAGGGACAGAGCCCCAGACTTTGGCACCGAGTTGAAGAACGCAGCCACGGTGTTGGATGTGCCTCCCATGATGATCATAGGCATGAGGGCATACGAGAAGACCTATGATGGGCTAAAGGCCCTTTCCGAGGCGTGGATGCAGGATCTTCCTGTAGACATCTACAGAACGGTCAAGACTCATGGAGAGAAGGCCCCCGAGAAAAACCTGAAAAAGATTGAAAAAATGTTAGACCATGTGGCGCATCTCAGGGTGATAGCCGCCACTCAGCCTCGCTTGGCAAGCGTCTCGAAGAAGAAGCCCGACATATTTGAGATAGCCATCGGAGGAGGCTCCATTGAGGATCAATTCGATTATGCGAAGGGCCTTCTCGGGGAGACCATCAACGTGTCGGACGTATTCGACGCCGGGGAATCCATTGACATCATCGGCGTCACGAAAGGGAAGGGGTTCCAGGGCCCGGTGAAGCGCTGGGGCGTCAGGATCCTACAACACAAATCCAGGAAGACCAAGAGGGGTGTCGCCTCCATCGGACCCTGGAAGCCGAGGAGGGTCATGCCGGGGGTCCCAAGGGCGGGTCAGATGGGCTTACATAACAGGGTGGAGCATAACAAGAGGATATTGCTCATGGGCTCGGACTCCGAACGGGTCAATCCTAAGGGAGGGTTCAAGAATTACGGCGAGGTGAGGGGTGACTATGTCCTCCTCAAAGGCAGCGTCATGGGCCCCTCGAAAAGGCTGATCAAGCTCCGTAAGGCGGCGAGGACTTCAAGGTATCCCTCTGAAGCCCCCCAGGTAACATATCTGAACACCGAGTTCGGCAGACAGGCGGAGGACGACTAGGATGAGCGTCCCAGTTTTCAACGCCGAGAACGACGTTACCGGCGAGGTAGAGATTCCAAAGATTTTCGACACCCCCTACAGGCCTGACGTCATCAAGAAGGCGGTCATCTTCCAGCAGTCCCACGGCTTCCAGCCCCAGGGCAGGGATCCGATGGCCGGCAAGAGGACCACAGCCGAGTCTTGGGGAACCGGCAGAGGGATGTCCAGGGTGCCCAGGCTCAGGGGGAGCAGCAGGGCCGCCTTCGGCGTCAGTATCGTCGGCGGACACCAAGCATTCCCACCCATATCAGCGAAGAAGATCAGGAAAGAGATAAACCGGAAGGAGAGGCGTCTGGCCATCAGAACGGGGATTGCTGCAACGGCGAAGAGGGAGATCGTTGCCGGCCGGGGCCATGTCATCGACTCGGTAGGGCAGCTGCCCCTCATCGTTGAGGACGGAGTCAGTTCCTTGACCAAGACCAGAGAGGTGAAAGAGCTGTTCGTCAAACTCGGAGTATGGCCCGATGTAGAGAGGGCGGACAGGAAGAAGATCCGGGCCGGCAGGGGCAAGACTCGGGGGAGGGGTAAAAAGGTGGGGAAGGGACCTCTCATCGTCATCACCGAGGACCTTGGAATCGTCAAGGCCGCGTCGAACCTTCCCGGGGTCGACGTGGTGAAAGTTGAGGACTTGAACGCCGAGCTGCTGGCTCCGGGGGCTCACCCCGGAAGGCTCGTGGTGTGGACCGAGTCGGCCTTCAAATCTCTGGATGAGGTCTGGGGGGGTGGAGGCGCGTGAAGCCCCACGACGTTATACTGTACCCTCTGATGACCGAGCGCTCGGTCTACATGATCGAGAACGAGAACAAACTAGTCTTCATAGTCAACATGAAGGCCAACAAGCACGACGTAACCCAGGCCGTGCAGGCCCTCTACGGGGTCGAGGCTGAGAGGGTTAACACCCTCATCACCCGGAAGAACACCAAGAAGGCCTTCGTCAAGCTCAAAGGCGACTACGACGCCTCCGACCTGGCCATAAGGCTGGGAATACTGTAGGGATGAGAGATGGGTAAGAAAATAAAGGTCCAGAGACGCGGAAGGGGGACCCCCACGTTCAGGGCGAGCAAGAAGGGGAAGATATCCCCCATAAGATACCCGAAGCAGAGCGCCGAGAGCGTCAACGGCGTGATCAAAGGCCTACTACACGAGTCCGGCAGGGGAGCCCCGCTGCTCCACGTGGTGCTGGAGGATGGAACCCACTATTACACCGCCGCTCCTGAAGGGGTTTACATCGACCAGCCCGTGAGCTTGGGTGAGGATGCCCCCCTCCAAGTAGGAAACGTTCGCCCGATAGGTTTCCTCCCAGAGGGCACCATGGTGTGCAACGTCGAGCTCAGACCCGGAGACGGAGGAAGGATAGCCAGGAGCTCGGGTAGCTTCGCCACAGTCGTATCCCACTCGGACAACAAGACCACCCTGAAACTACCATCGAAGAGGAACGTGGAGATCTATAAAAACTGCAGGGCGACGATCGGCATAGTATCAGGAGGCGGCCGCAAAGAGAAGCCCTTCCTGAAGGCCGGGGAGAAGTTCTACGCGAAGAAGGCCAAGGGACAGGTATACCCAGAGACGAAAGGCGTCAAGATGGCCGCCGCGTCCCACCCCCACGGGGGAGGACGCCACCGGAGACCCGGAAGCTCGACCACCGTCTCGAGGCACGCGCCACCCGGCGCCAAGGTCGGCCTCATCGCAGCCAGGAACTCGGGGAGGAGGCTGAGGCGGAGAAGGACCTAGCCCAAACGCCTTAAATAGCGGCCGGACGTTGGAGAGGTTGAAATGCCCAAAGAATACCTTTACCGGGGTCGGAAAGAAGAGGAGCTCAAGACCGTCTCCATGGACGAGTTCATTGGGATGCTCCCCTCAAGGATGCGCAGGAGCCTGCGCAGGGGGATATCCGAGAGACAGCGCATTGTCATCGAGAAGATCCGCAACTGGACCCCAGACAAGAAGCCGGTGAAGACCCACGCCAGGGACCTCATCGTCCTGCCCGAGATGATGGGGAAGACCGTCCACGTCTTCAACGGGCAAGAGTTCATCGAGGTCAAGCTGGATATCAAGAAAGTAGGCCACTACCTCGGAGAGTATTCGGTGACAAACAAACCCGTACGCCACGGCCGTCCCGGAATAGGGGCCTCTAGGAGCTCGATGTACATACCCTTGAAATAGGATTCTTCGTTTTTCGAATTGTTCTATCATTTCCTGTGATTGTTTACATGAAAAAGGATGATTTATAGATTATTCTGGGCGTTAATCGCATCTTACTCACTTTTATGCGTGCAAAACGTGGGATGCCACGGTTTTTAAACAATTATTCTGGTATAAAAAACGTGTTGAACTTAAATTTCTTCGGTATTTGACAAATGAAAAAGGTTTTTATAAGGATTGATGTTTAATGCTGGCGTACGGTGCGTATATGCCATCGTGGAAGTATTCAATTCAAGGGCTCGACCCAGACCGGACCGCCATAGCCAGCGGAAGGGATCTGAGGATCTCGCCGAAAGCTGCCAGGGAGATCTGCCATTATATCAAGGGCATGAGGCTGGACAAGGCCAAGGGCACGCTCCAGGAGGTCGTTGAGCTGAAGAGGCCTATCCCCTACCGGCGTCACAAGAAGAAGGTAGCACACAGGAAGGGTGTGGAGGGATTCGACGCAGGAAGGTTTCCCCAGAAAGCGGCGGGCGAGATCTTGAAATTATTGGACTCGGTCGAGGCCAACGCCGAGTTTAAGGGTCTCTATACGGACCGTCTCAAGATCATCCACATCGCGGCTCACAGAGCCAGGGTCATCAGGAATTATATCCCCCGAGCCTTCGGGAGGTCATCGCCGTATTTTAACCACCTGACCCACATCGAGGTCGCCGTCGAGGAGATTTAATGTCGGTAGTAAAGCGAATAATCCAGGATAACATCGAGAAGGTAAAGGTCGACGAGCTTCTCGCCGACGAGTACGAGCAGGCCGGGTACGGCGGCATCACCCTCACAAAGACCCCCCTGGGGACCCAGATCAACCTCTTCGCCATGAGGCCTGGAAGGGTCATCGGTAAGAGGGGTCGGGCAATCAAGGCGGCGTCTGAACGCCTGGAGAAAGAGCTGGGGCTCCCCAACCCCCAGATAACCGTGGTCGAGGTGGAGGTGCCCGAGCTCAACCCCCGGATTATGGCCGCGAGGATAGCCAACGCCTTGGAGCGAGGCGTCCACTACCGCAGAGCCATATTCTGGTCCCTCAGGCGTACCATGGAATCCGGGGCCCTAGGCTGCGAGATCCTCCTCAAGGGAAAGCTCAGGAGCGACCGGGGCCGATACGAGAAAGTGAGCGACGGCTACATCCCAAAGTCGGGAGAACCCACCCTCAGGTACGTCAAGAGCGCGACGATGCACGTCAAGCAGAAGAAGGGAATCTTCGGCGTGACGGTGACCATCGTCCCCCCCGACGCCAAGTTTCCAGACAAGGTGGACCTTTCTGGTCTGCCCGTCATCGAGTACCCCGAAGATGAAATTGAGCTCCCGGAGGGAGTGGAGCCGGAGGCGCCTGAAGCCGCCGCTGAAGCAGAGGCCGGAGCACCAGAACCCACTCCTGCCGAAACCGTCGCTACCGAACCAGCTGCCGAGACCGAGACGGCACTACCAGAACAATCTGATGCCGAAGTGACAGAGGTCAAACCCGAAGAGACCGAAACCCCGAAAGAGGAAGCAACAACAACCGAAGTGACCGAAGCAACACCAAACGATTCGAAAGTTACTCCGGAGCCCGCCGAAACTGAGAAGCCTGAAGCTAAGGCCAAAGAAGACGTAGAGGCTGAACCAGTAGTCGAAGTTGGACCCGCTGAACCCGAGCCTGAAACAGCAGTAGACGATGCGGAGTCATCTGATGCAGATTCCGCTGAGGAATCGGAAAAAACAGGGGTCGGTGATGACTCACCAGCTGGAAAGGTTGACTCTCAGGACGTCGTGACCCCGGATGTTCCCGAAGATGAGAAAAAAGGCGAAGAGGCGTAGCCTTTGGCGATTTTGAGAATGAGTCAGATCCGGGAGATGTCCCCCGAGGAGAGGGTGAGAAGGCTCGGCGAGATGAAGACCGAGCTCTCGAAGATCAAGACCATGATCCACGCAGGGGGCTCGGTGGAGAACCCGGGGGGGGTTAGAGAGCTCAGGAAGACGATCGCGAGGTTGATGACGGTGATGCGGGAGGAGGAGCTTGGAGCATGACCCCCGTTTCGCCGAGGAACATCCTGAGGCACGAGCTGATCGGACTAGACGTGGACGTTGTACAAAGTTCCAATGATTGTCAAAGCTCCGTCTCCGGGAGAGTCGTGGACGAGAGCCGCAACACCCTGATGATCAAACAGGGCGAGAAGGTGAAAAGGATCGCAAAACAGGATGCCCTTTTTAAATTTAAATTCCCTGAGGGCTGCGTCGAAGTTGAAGGATCGGCCCTCGTAGGAAGACCCGAGGACCGGGTCAAAAAGAAGAGTAAGCGGAGATGGTGAGGCGGAGAGACTTGATGAGTTTCAAACAACCCGACACCGTGTGCGACGACGTCAACTGCCCATTCCACGGAACTCTAAGCGTCAGAGGGAGGACGATAGAGGGAAAGGTGGTGAGCGATCGGATGCAAAAGTCCGTGGTCGTCAGCATCGAATACACACGGTACTATCCAAAGTACGAGCGGTACGCCCGTATGAACAGCAGGATAACGGCGCACAACCCCCCCTGCATCGCTGCGAGGAGGGGTGAGAAGGTCAAGATAGCCGAGTGCCGCCCCCTCAGCAAGACCAAGTCGTTTGTAGTGATGGAGAAGGAGTTATAGTCAATGTCGAAGCGGATGAAGCGAAGGATAGGGATGAGGCGCCGCATATCGACGGGCCTCGTCACCGGAAGCATGATCCACTGCGCAGACAACACGGGCGCCCGGAAGCTAAAGCTCATCCAGGTGGTCGGATACAAAGGCGTCCGCCGCAGGCTTCCCTCGGCCGGAGTCGGCGATCTAATCATCGTCTCGTGCAGGGAGGGGACCCCCGATATGAGGCGTCAGCTATTCAACGCGGTAATCATCCGGCAGAGGAAGCCCTACCCAAGGAGGGACGGCACCTGGATCCAGTTCGACGATAACGCCGCGGTTATCCTTACCCCCGACGGGGAAATGAGGGGGTCGGATGTCAAGGGTCCGGTCGCAAAGGAAGCCGTGGAGCGCTGGCCCCGCCTGAGCTCCATTTCCCGGATGGTGGTCTAGGATGAAGAAGAGCGGAACCGTTAAACCAGGGAAGAACAGGAAGAGGCGGTTCAACGCCCCGAGCCATATCAGGAGGAAGTTCCTCTCGGCGCCTATCTCCCCCTCCTTGAAAAGCGAGTACGGCACCAGGACGATGCCCCTGAGAACCGATGACACCGTGTCCGTGACGAAAGGGGACCACAAAATGTCGGAGGGCAAAGTCCTCCGGGTCGACATGAAGCGGTTTAAGATCTACGTCGAGGGGATCACCCGGACGAGGATGGATGGCTCCACGGTGCAGATACCCCTCCGCCCCGAGAACGTCATGATAACAAGGTTGAACCTCGATGACAAACAGAGGCGGGCCATGCTGGACCGCCGAGGGTTCGAGGCCAAGAGAGGGAGGAGCTGAAAGGTGGGTAAGAAAGGGCCATCGAAGCACCTGAAGCGGGAGATGTCTCCCAAGTTCTGGCCGATCCACAGGAAGGAAAAAGTCTGGGCTGTCAGGTCAAGCCCAGGAGCCCACCGTGCCAGAGTTTCTACGCCTCTGCTCGTAACCGTCCGGGACTTTCTGGGATTGGCGGAGACGGCGAAAGAGGCCAAGATGATCATCAAGCAGGGTAAAGTGTTGGTGGACGGGAAGATTCGGAGGGACGATCGTTTCCCCATCGGCCTGATGGACGTGTTGGAACTGCCGGACGCCGACCAGCGTTACAGGGTGCTCCCGGAGCATGGCGGCAGGTTCATCCTGCACCCCATATCCGGGGGTGAGGTCGGCTTCAAGCTCTGCCGCATCGTCAATAAAACCACCGTGAGGAACGGTACCATCCAGCTCAACTTCCACGACGGGAGGAACGTGCTCATGAAGGAGGGCGGTGAGGCATACGATGTCAACGACATCGTCAAGCTCACCATCCCAGACCAGGAGATCGCGGACCACATCGCCTTCAAGCCCGGGGTGAGAGTCATCATCACCGGCGGAAGATCCCAGGGGCAGTACGGGATCCTCATGGACCTCGGCTCCGAGCCCGGGGTCAAGAGGACCGCAACCATCCGGACCCCCGAGAACGAGGATGTGAGAACCCTGGCGAGCTACGTTTTCGCCGTGGGAACCGAGACACCCCTCATATCCCTGCCCGGGGGAAACTAAGTTGAAAGAGACTCCGCGGGACACTGAACCGACAATGTCACCCTCATCTGAGGAAAAAACGCCGACCGAGGCCGAACCCACGGTCGAGACGGAGACACCGGAACCCTCGGAGTCGACAGCGCCCTCTCCGGACGTCACAGAGGACTCGGATATCCCCAAAGATTCACCTCCGGAGACTGAGACTGCCCCTCCAGAAGCGAAGGATGAAACGGATGCCAAAGAGGCAACGACACCTGGCGAAGGTGACGTCGAAAGTCGGGAAGAGCCGGTACCTGCGGAAGCGGTGGTCCGGACTAGGACTCGGATTCATCGACCTCGTTCCATGAGGGATTTGAAAATCGGTAAGGTCGTAGTGAACATCACAACCGGCCAGTCTGGAGAGCCCTTGGAACGAGCCATGACCATCCTGGAGAACCTAACAGGCCAGAGGCCCAGCACCCGTAGGGCAAAACAGACTATCCGGACCTGGGGGATAAGACGGTACGAGCCCATCGCCTGCATGGTGACCCTCAGGGGCGAGAAGGCCGAGGAATTCCTAAGACGAACCTTCCCAGCAGTGGGCAACAGGATCAACCTCCGCAGCTTCGACCGGAACGGTAACTTCGCCTTCGGCATAAGGGAGCACATCGACATCCCGGGCCAGAGGTACGACCCCAACCTTGGAATCATCGGCATGGACATCATGGCCACGGTGGAGCGTCCCGGATTCAGGGTCGCCCGCAGGAGGAGGGCCAAGTCCAGGGTGGGCCGGAGCCACAGGGCGACCCGCGAGGAATCAATCGAGTTTATAAAGCAGAGCTTCGGTGTAGAGGTGGGACTTCCCAGTGAGTGAGAAGAAACCGCGGAGCTACGGCAAGGGCAGCAGGAATTGCCACCGCTGCGGCACCTACGGTGGCCTCATCAGGCGCTACGGCCTCAACATATGCCGGCAGTGCTTCCGGGAAGTAGCCGAGGGGCTTGGCTTCAAGAAGTATAGGTGATGGCATGGACCCGTTGGTGAACGCTCTCAACACGATCCTGATCCACGAGGAGAGGCACAAGAAGGAGTGCATCATCTGCCCCGCCTCGAACCTGATCGGCAGGGTGCTCCGCCTCTTCCAGATGAAGGGTTACATAGGAGAGATAGAGTACATCGACGACGGACGCCAGGGCAAGTTCCGCGTCCAGCTCTTCGGAAGGATCAACGACTGCAAGGCCGTGAAGCCCCGGTTCTCTGTTAAGGCCAAGGGCATCGAAAAGTACGAGAAGCGTTTCCTCCCGAGCAGGGACCTCGGCACGATGATATTGTCGACGCCGAACGGCATCATGACCCACGTGGAAGCCAAGGAGCAGAACACCGGAGGAAGGGTCCTAGCATACGTCTACTAGGTGAGGTTGATGGCTGCCACTGTTGTACAGAAAACGATCGATATCCCCGATGATGTCACACTGAGCCTGGCGGGCAGGAAGGTCACAGTATCCGGCGAGAGAGGCCAGGTGATCAAAGACTTTAGCCACACCAGGCTCGACATGGAGCATGAGGACAACACCATCCGGATCTGGGCGGTCAACCCTAGGAAGAAGGAGGCGTCCCTGGTCAACACGATAACCTCCCACGTCAACAATATGATCAAAGGCGTCACTCAGGGCTTCACGTACAAGCTCAAGATCGTGTTCGTCCACTTCCCCATGACTGTCCGGGTGGAGGGCCAGAGGTTCGTCATCCAGAACTTCATCGGTGAGAGAAAAGACCGGGATGCAAAGATCGTTGGAGACGTGAAGGTCTCCATCGAGAAGGAGGACGTCGTCATTCAGGGCGTGGACATCGAGGAGGTGGCCCAGACTGCCGCCAACATCCAGCAGGCCTGCAAGATCAGGAACAAGGACCTCCGGAAATTCCTCGACGGCATCTACGTCTACAGCAAGGAGTGAAGGGAATGAGCACCGCCACCGAACGGAAGAGGCTGATGAAGCTCAAGAAGAAAATCTCAAAGAAGAGGCCAAAATTCTCAAAGTTCGAGTCTTGGAGGCTGGTCCGGGTGAAGGACTACTGGCGGAAACCCAAGGGCATCGACAACAAGATGCGGCAGGAGAGGAAGGGCTGGCCTAAATCGGTGAAGATAGGCTACGCCTCCCCCAAGGCCGTGCGGGGTCTCCACCCCTCAGGTATGGAGGAGGTCGCCGTCTACAACGTCGGAGACCTCACGATCGTGGATCCCGAGACCCAGGTAGCAAGGATCGGCGGCTCCGTTGGGGGAAAGAAGCGGAGCGCCATCGTCGCCGAGGCGGGAAGTCTCGGGATCAGGATTTTGAACCCCGGTGAGATCCAGCCAGAAGAGGAAGACGAGGAGTCCAAAGAGGGGCTGAAAGAAGCCGAGGGAGACATCGAGGAGCCTGACCAAGAAGAGCAGCCTGAGGACGAAGAAAAGAAGGAGGAAGACGAGTCATGAATCTCAAGAATCAGAGGCGTCTGGCAGCTTCTGTCCTCAAGGTGGGCGTCAACAGGGTCTGGATCGACCCGGAGGGAGCGGACGAGGTGGAAGCCATCATCACCCGTCAGGAGATCCGGAAACTCATCAACGACGGCTTAATCAAAGCCCTCCCCGAGCAGAAAACGAGCCGGGGGAGGGCGAGGGCGAGGATGGCCCAGAAGAAGGCGAAGAGGAGGAGGGGGCCGGGCAGGAGGAAGGGTGCCAGGTACTCCGTCGTGTCCCGGAAGGCTCGCTGGATGAGCAGGATAAGGGCCCAGAGGAAGAGGCTCCGCCGCCTCAGGGAGAGGAGAATCATCACGGTCAGCACCTATAGGAACATCTACATGAAGGCAAAGGGCGGAGAGTTCAGGAGCGTAGCAGAGCTGGAGAGGTACATCACGGAGAACAACCTGAGGAGGCAGACCTTTGGCTAAAGGGCCGAGGTACAGGGTGGCCTACCGGAGGAGGAGGGAGGCCAAGACCGACTACAAGGCCAGGAGGATACTCGCCACATCAGACAGGCCTAGGTTCGTCGTCCGCTCTTCCAACAAGAATATCTCCATCCAATTGGTGAAATCCAAGATTGTGGGAGACATCGTCCTGACTCAGGTCGGCTCCTCAGAACTCGAAAAGTACGGTTGGCTCGGAGGGAAGAAGAACACCCCCGCCGCCTACCTGCTGGGGATGTTGGCCGGTAGAAAAGCACTGAACGTTGGCATAGGAGAGGCGAACTTGGACCTCGGATTGGCCAGGCCGACTCCGGGGTCCAGGGTCTTCGCGGCCGTGAAAGGCGCGCTCGATGTGGGGTTTAAGGTGCCATGTGATAGCGACGTCCTCCCGGAAGTCGGAAGGATAGAGGGCAACTCAATCTCAGAATACGCCAAGATGATCGAAGACTCCCTCGAGCACGAGAGAGTCTTCTCGGGGTACCTCAAGAGGGGCCTGAAGCCCAAGGATCTGCCCGACCATTTCAAGAGCGTGAAGGCGAGGATAGAGGAGGATCAGACGACATGAGCGACAGAAGGAGGAGGCCTAGGGCGGATCCCCTTGAGAATTGGGTGCCGAAGACCCAGCTCGGCAGGATGGTCTTTGAGGGGCAGATCTCATCGATATACGAGGTATTCGAGGAGGGCTACAGGATCAAGGAGGTCGAGATTATCGACGTCCTCTTACCGGATCTGAGGGACGATGTCCTCGATATAAATCTGGTCCAGAAGCAGACCGACGCCGGGGAACGCTCCAGTTTCAGGGCTATCGTGGCGGTTGGGAACGAGGACGGCCTCATCGGCTTGGGCCTAGGCAAGGCCCGCAGGGTCCGGAACGCCATAGAGAAGGGGATCAGGAACGCAAAGCTCAACGTTTATCCCATCAGGCGGGGCTGTGGCAGCTGGGAGTGCGACTGCGGAGAGCCCCACACCCTACCGTTCAAGGTTAAGGGCAAGAGCGGCAGCGTGGTGATCACCCTCATACCCGGGGCCAAGGGGTTAGGCCTCGTGGCAGGCGATACGGCCAAGAGGATCCTCGCACTGGCGGGGGTGAAGGACTGCTGGACGAAGTGCATTGGGGCCACGAAGACCACATCCTCGTTCGCCCAAGCGACATTCGATGCGTTGAAGAACTCGATGAAGTTGATGACCCCCCAGGACTGGGCGATGTAAAATGGAACGGAAGTGTCTTCTTGCCATCCGCATCCGGGGGGGAGTCAACGCATCCGTCAGGGTCGCGGACACCCTGAGGATGTTGAGGATGGACCGGAACAACACGTCAACTCTCTTGGACGACAGGCCGGAGTATCTCGGTATGCTTCAGAAGGCGAAGGACTACATCACTTGGGGTGAGCCCACGACCGAGATGGTCCGCCTCATAATCGAGAAGAGGGGGAGGGCCGAGGGGGACGCCCCTATCGACTCGAAGGTTTTAGAGGCCCTCGGATACTCTTCTGTGGACGAACTTGCATCCGAGATAATGAGCGGGAAGACGGAGTTTCACAAGCTGGAGGGCGTGAAGCCGTTCTTCAGGCTCCATCCCCCCAAAAAGGGCTTCAAACGGAGCGTGAAACGCCCCTATAGAAGCAGGGGGGAGCTGGGATACAGGGGAGAATCCATCAACGAACTGGCTAAAAGGATGTGCTAAACGGCTCCGTTCTTTTGGTTCTTGATTTAAACAATATGTTTTTATTGGGATCGTCAATCATGAATACGGCGGTGAGGAAAATTGCCCCATAAACTGAAGAAATCTAGGAAACAGCGAGGCTCCAGATACTGCGGCTGGGGACAGGTGGGCCAACACCGTAAAGGCGGCATGAGAGGCGGTAAGGGGAGGGCTGGTGGCCGGAAGCACCTGTGGATCCAGACCGTTAAGTATTTCCCCGATAGGTACAAGAAGATTGGGTTCAAGCCGCCATCTTCTCTGGAGTCGGAGGCGGAGACGGTGAACGTTGACGAGTTGAGGGATCTGGCAATCAAGACTCTTGGCGCTGACAGCGTGAAAGGTGGGGCAGAAGATCTGAGCCTTGATCTCGAATCCCTGGGATATGGTAAACTCTTGGGTAGAGGCCGCGTCGACCTCCCCCTGAGCATCAAAGTCTCAGAGTACACGTCGAAGGCCCTTGAGAAAGTCGAGGCCGCCGGGGGACAGATACTAGAGTCCGAGTGATCGGGATGGGCACCTTTCTAAACCTGTTCAAGCCTATCTCTCGTTTCATCCCAGAGGTGAAAACCCCTGACAAGAAGGTCAACTTCAACTCCCGCATCATGTGGACGATTCTCGCCCTGATAATATACCTCGTAATGGCGGAGACCCCCTTGTATGGCGTCGCCACCGGAGATCAGACCGATTCTCTCCAAACGATGCGGTTGATATTTGCTTCCACAAGGGGGACCCTCCTCGAGCTGGGCATCGGTCCGATCGTGACCGCGGGCCTCATCATACAGCTCCTAGCAGGCTCCGATATCATCGAGTTCGACAATACGAATCCCGAGCATAGGGCGTTGTTCACCACTGCCAGCAAAGTCTTCTCTTTCGTGATGGTGATCCTCCAGGCGTCCCTCTACATAATGGGCGGACAATACGGAAGTATCGACTTCGGCACGTCCCTCATAGTGTTCTCCCAACTCTTAGCGGCAGGCCTTGTGATTATGATGCTGGACGAACTTATCCAGAAAGGCTGGGGGATCGGAAGCGGGATCAGCCTGTTCATAGTTGCAGGGATCACGAAAGGCATCTGGTGGAGCTCCCTGAGCCTGTTCACTGTCGCCGACGGAAAAAAAATGGGTGCGATCTTCGCGTTCTTCGAGGCCATATTCAGGGGAGAGCCAATGTGGAACTGGTTCTACCGGACAGGGGGCTTACCCGATATGCTCGGCCTCCTCACAACCATAGCTGTCTTCGCCTTCGTCGTCTACATCGAAGGGATGCGGATCGAGCTCCCGATATCCCACTCCATGTTCAGGGGCTTCAGGGGGAAGATGCCCATCAAGCTCCTCTACGTTTCCAACATCCCCGTCATCCTCGCCTACGCCCTCTTCGCCAACGTCCAGCTGGTCGGACAGCTTGTCTGGTCGAGGTGGAACATCGACAACACCAACAATCTCCTCAACATGCTCGGGACCTACAACAGGACATCCGGTTACCCCACCGGAGGCCTGGCTTACTATGTCTCCTCGCCGGGCAGCCTCGACGCAGTCATGCTTGATCCCGTCCGCGCGCTGATCTATACGCTGATCGTCGTGTCCATATGCGTCGTTTTCTCAGTCACTTGGCTCGAGATCGGCGGCCTCGGCGCAGAGAACATGGCCGACCAGCTATTGAGCTCCGGGATGCAGGTGCCCGGGTTCAGGCGGAGCAGGAGGCCCATCGTGAATCTCCTAAACAGGTATATACCCACCATAAC